>JBDKGF010000180.1:0-8230 GCA_039798305.1 Cyanobacteriota bacterium | reverse complement strand
GCTCTGGCCTTTGCCATCGGCATCGTCTTCTTGGTGGAAGGTGTGGTGGCCGCGATCGTGGCGCTGTCGCACCGGGAGATGTCTGGTTGGGGTTGGGGCCTCGCCAATGGCATCGTCACCTTCATCCTCGGCCTGATCATTGTTTCGATGAAGGCCGGCGGTCTGCTGAGCGTGCTGGGGATTCTGGTGGGAATCAGCTTCCTGTTCAGCGGTATCGATCTCCTGGTGTTCAGCGCCGCCTTCCACGGCCCCGATGATCGGGGCGGGCCCGCTCAGCCGGCCTGATCGGCGCTGTTGTTCTCATCGGTGCTGCTGCCCTCGTCCATGGGCAGCAGCCAGATGGAGCCGGTTTCCTGGTGGATTTCAATCTTGAATTCCTGCCCCGGCTCCAGCCCCATGCGTCGGGTGTAGGCATGGCCGATCAGCAGGTTGCCATTGCCGTGAACCCGTGTGCGGAACTCGGCCTGGCGCCCGCGCGCGCCACCACCACCACTGATGCCACCGCTTGTGTGGCTGGGGAGCTTGTAGCCCTTGGCTTCCACCAGCGCCCTGTAGAAGCTCTTCTTCAGCAGCCTGCCGCTGGGTCCCACATAGCCGCAGGCCCGCGCGATCTGATCTTCCGGGCGATTGCTCAGGGCGCGTGCCTTGTCGAGCAGCGCCTTGCCTTCCAGCATCTGCACGGGCGTGATCACTTTCTCTTCAACGAACACCGGCAGGGCTGAGAACAGGTGGCCCGATTGTGCCGATCAACTGCAATCACCCGCAAGGGCAAAAGCAGAGAAATGTTCAGAGCAGATACAGCAGGCCGTAGAGGATCACCCAGATCCCATCCACAAAGTGCCAGTAGAGCTCTGCGGCTTCCAGGGGAAACTGATTGTCAACGCTGATCCGGCCCCCTTCGCGGCTCTGCCACCACACGATCAGGATCATCAGCCCGCCGAGGGTCACGTGCAGACCGTGGAAGCCGGTGATGGCATAGAAGGTGCTGGCGAACAGGTTGTCGGTGAGGCCGAAGGGCAGGGAGAAGTACTCCTTCATCTGGCCGGCCAGGAAGCTGAAGCCGAGCACAGCCGTGAGCAGCAGCCAGCGCTGACAGAGCGGGTGATTGCCCCGCCTGAGGGCGGCACCGGCCCGGTGGAAGGTGAAGCTGCTCACCAGGAGCAGCAGCGTGTTCACCGTGGGCAGCAGCAGCTCCAGTTCGTAGTTGTGGCCTGCGGGCAGTGGGTTCACGGCCCGGAAGGTGAGGTAGGCGGCGAAGAAGCCCGCGAAGGTCATCCCATCCGCCACCAGAAAGGTGGCCAGGCCAAAGAGGCGGTGGTCGCCATGTCCATCGGTATGAGCTGCTTCGCCGGCGTGCTTGGAGAGGTTCTCGCTCTGGATGCTGGTCATCGCTGCTCTCCCTGGCCGAGGCTCCACAGGTCGCGGCCGCTGCTCGCCTCCAGGCTCAGCTCACCTGGCGTGACGCCATAGCCATAGGGCTCATGCACCAGTGGCGGTTCTCCATGCCAGTTCTCCACCGGCGGTGGCGAGCTGGTGAGCCATTCGGGGGTGAGGGCGTTCCAGGGGTTGTCACCGGCAGGGGTGCCCTTGAAGGCGCTCATCACCACATTGATCAGGAACGGCAGCGTGCTGATGGCCATCAGCAGGGCGCCGGCACTGCTGAACTGATTGATCAGGGTGAACTGAGGGTCGTATTCGGCCACGCGGCGCGGCATGCCGTTCAGGCCAAGCCAGTGCTGCGGTGCGAAGCAGAGGTTGAAGCCCACGAAGGTGAGCCAGAAGTGCAGCTGCCCGAGCGGTTCGTTGAGCAGTCGGCCGGTCACCTTTGGATACCAGTGGTAGATGGAGGCGAAGATCACGAACACCGTGCCGCCGTAGACGATGTAGTGGAAGTGCCCCACTACGAAGTAGGTGTCGTGCACGTGGATGTCGAACGGCACCTGGGCAAGGGCCACGCCGGTGATACCGCCGAACACGAAGTTCGCGATGAAGCCGCAGCAGAACAGCATGGCGGTGTTCAGGCTGATCTTGCCGCCCCAGAGGGTGGCCAGCCAGTTGAAGAACTTGATGCCCGTTGGCACGGCGATGAAGGCCGTGGCGATGGTGAAGAACAGGCGCATCCAGGGTGGTGTGCCGCTGGTGAACATGTGGTGGGCCCATACGATCAGGCCCAGAAACACAATCGCCATGATCGAATACACCATCGTAGTGTAGCCAAACAGGGGCTTGCGGGCATGCACCGGCAGGATCTCACTCACCAGGCCGAAAGCTGGCAGTACCATGATGTAGACGGCCGGGTGGGAGTAGAACCAGAACAGGTGCTGGTACACCACGGCATTGCCGCCCAGGGCCGGATTGAAGAAACCTGTGTGGGCAATGATGTCGAAGCTGAGCAGCACCAGGGTGCCGGCCAGAACAGGCGTTGAGAGCACCACCAGGATGCTGGTGCCAAGCATCGCCCAGCAGTACATCGGCAACTGCATCAAGCCCAGCCCGGGACGGCGCAGTTTGAGGATGGTGGCGATGAAATTGATGCCGCCGAAGATCGAGCTTCCCCCCAGTAGCAACACGCTCAGAATCCAAATGATCTGTCCGGTGGCGGGGGTTGTGATGCTCAGGGGCGGGTAGGCGGTCCAGCCGGATTGAGCAGCACCGGTCACGAAATAGCTGCTGATCAGCAGGATGCCGGCCGGGGGGATCAGCCAGAAGGCCACGGCATTCAGACGCGGGAAGGCCATGTCGCGGGCTCCCACATAGAACGGGATCAGATAGTTGCCGAAGGCCCCGTTCACCACCGGCACGATCCAGAGGAAGATCATCACCGTGCCGTGCAGGGTGAGCACTTCGTTATAGGTTTCCCGAGGCAGGAAATCGGAAATCGGCGTGATCAGCTCGGTGCGGATCGCCCCGGCGAGGGCGCCACCGATCAGATAGAAGAGAAAGCCGCACACCATGTACTGCAGCCCGATCACCTTGTGGTCGGTGCTGAAGCTGAGGTAGCGCAGCCAGCCCTGGGGCTGCAGCGACTCGGAGGGCGTGAGGCTGAGGGTCATGACTGCACCGCGGTGGGGGACTCAGCAGGAGGATTGGGGCTGTTCTTGGCAACCCAGGCGGCGAAGCTTTCAGGCTCCTCCACGATCACGCTGGAGCGCATGCCGCCGTGATACGGACCGCAGAGCTCGGCGCACACGATCGGATACTGGCCCGCTCGGGTGGGGGTAAAGCTCAGCAGGGTGGGTTGGCCGGGGATCACATCCTGTTTGAGGCGAAATTGCGGTACCCAGAAAGCGTGAATCACATCCAGGGCTTTCATCTGCAGGGCCACGGGCTGACCGACGGGAACGTGCAATTCGCCGCTGGTGATGTCTGAATCGGGGTAGTGGAAGATGAAGGCGAACTGCATGGCTGTCACATCCACCGGCAGCGGTGCGATGGCGCCATCAGCCTCGAGTGCCACGGGGCTGATTCCACCCCAGGTGCGCTCTTCACGGCCCTGCATGCCGTGCATGCTGTGGTCATTGAGTGGGGTCATGCCACCCATCCGGTCGTAGATGTCGTAGCTGTAGATCCCGACAAACAGCACCACCACAGCCGGAATCGCTGTCCAGAGAATCTCCAGCGGCAGATTGCCTTCGATGGCAGCACCATCGCCGCTATCGCCGGCACGGCGACGAAAACGCACCAGGCTGTAGACGATCAGCCCCACGATCCCGATGAACAGGATCGATCCGATGCTGAACAGCACGCGGAAGAGCTCGTCATAAACCGGCGCATTGGCGCTGGCGTCGACGGGCAGAAGATTCACGTTCTGACCAATCCACAGCCCGCACAGCACCAGGGCCATGCCGGCCAGCAGCGTGAGGATGGCGGGAGGGATCCGCATGGCTGCGGCTTCGAATGCCCAACCCTATGGACAATCACCCTGGCCGGATTGCCGCTGTTGACCTTTGCAGCAATCGGGCCGGATCCGGTGAGGGATTGAACACCGATTGCAACGTGCGCTGATGCAATCGTGTGGCCGCCTGTTGCCCTGGTTAGTTTCAGCCCAACTGCGGTAGCTGTAGTCCGATGACGGCCATCACTCTCACGCCGCCGATCGGTCGTCGAGCCGCGCTCGCTGCGCTCAGCGCCCACCTGCTCGTGGCCCTCATTGCCCTGGTGGGCATCGGTGGGGCGACCCGGGTGATGGAGGCAGGACTGGCTTGTCCGGATTGGCCCCTTTGCTACGGCTCGCTGCTGCCGGGACGGCAGATGAACCTGCAGGTGTTCCTGGAGTGGTTTCACCGCCTGGACGCCTTCGTGGTGGGGATGGGCCTGCTGGTTCAGGCTGCACTGAGTTCCTGGTGGCGGCGTGAGCTGCCCCGTGCGGTGCCGTGGCTCTCCGGCCTCGCACTGCTGTTGGTTGCTGTTCAGGGTGGCCTTGGCGCGCTCACGGTGACGCTGCTGTTGCCGTTCTCCGTGGTCACGGCTCACCTGATCACGGCGTTGCTGCTGGTGGCTCTGCTCAGCGCCTGCACACAGGTTCTGCTGGAGCCATCCGCGTCTGCAAGGGCTCCGCAAGTGAGCCGTTTCGCGCTGGATCGGCTCTGGCCCTGGTTGATCGGAGCTGTGGCTGCGCTGGCCCTCGGCCAGTGCCTGCTCGGCGGCTTGATGGCCACGCAGTGGGCAGCCGGGCGTTGCCTGAGCTCCGGCGAGGGCTGCGGTTGGCTGCTCGCCCATCGCCTCGGTGCCAGGCCGGTGGCCGCCGCAGTGCTGGTCGCCGCCGGCTTGGGCTTCTGGCGGCGTCACGCCGAGCGTCTGCTGGCCGCTCTGGCGGCCGTCGCTGTGCTCGCCCTGGTGGCGCTGGGGGTGATGAGCCTGCGCCTCACCCTGGCGGTGCCCGCCGTCACCGTGGCGCATCAACTGATGGCGGCGTTCCTCGTGGCGGTGCTTGCCGCCTGGTTCAGCCGCAGCCTGCTTGAGCCCGTTCGTTTGGAGGTGTCCCGTGGTTAGTGCTCCTGCTGTTGCAACGGGTCTGAGCCGCGAACAGGCCGTTCCCTCCCGAGCCAAGGTGAAGCTGCCGGCCTGGCTGGAGATCGCCAAGCCGCGGTTGATTCCGCTGCTGCTTGCCACCACCCTCGGGGGCATGGCGCTGTCCGAGGGTTGGCCGCTGCCTCCTCTGCGGCTGGCCTGCACCCTCGGTGGTGGAGCGCTGGCGGCCGCTGCTGCCGGTGTTCTCAACTGCCTGTGGGAGCAGGAGCTGGATGGCCGCATGCAGCGCACCAGTTCTCGGGCCCTGCCCTCCGGGCGCCTGTCGATGGGCACAGCCTTCGCCATCGCGGTGGCCCTGGCGCTCACGGCGGCCACCCTGCTGGTGGGTGGTGTGAATTGTCTGGCCGCCAGCCTGGCCCTGCTGGGCCTCTGCAGTTACGTGTTGCTGTACACGGTGCTGCTCAAGCCGCGCACGCCGCAGAACATCGTGATCGGTGGTGTGGCCGGAGCCATTCCGCCTCTGGTGGGTGCCGCGGCGGCCACGGGCCACCTGGAGCTGGGCAGCTGGTGGCTGTTTGCTCTGGTGATGGTGTGGACCCCTGCCCATTTCTGGGCCCTGGCGCTGTTGCTGCGTGACGACTACCGAGCCGTCGGCATCCCGATGCTGCCGGTGGTGAAGGGCACCGCGGCCACAGCACGGGGCATCAGTGCCTACGCCGCACTCACCGTGGCGCTCAGTCTGCTGGGGATCTGGGCTTTACCCACCGGGGGGCTTCTTTATGGGCTGCTGCTTCTGCCTTTTGATGCGCGGTTGATTCAGATGGTCTGGCGGCTCCATCAGGACCCGGATGATGTGCAGCGCGCCCGGGGGCTGTTCCGCTGGTCGATCCTCTACCTCTTCGGGATCTGCCTCTTGCTGCTGCTGGCGCGTTTGCCTGCTGGTGATCTGCTGAGCTCCCAGGGTTGGGATCTGTTGGCTCTGGCCGGGTCCGGCAAGGCAGGTTTCACCCTCGCCGCGGCTGCGGCTGCCTGAGCTTTCTAGATTGGCTTCTCCACTGGTCACAGGGAGCCTGAACGCTTGGCGGATGGGATGCCGGAAGGGGTGATCGAGCTCCGGGATGTGAGCAAGCGCTACGGCAAGGGCGATCGGGCTGTCGTGGCCCTCGATGGGCTCAACCTGAGCGTGCCGGCGGGCAGCCTGTTCGGCCTGCTCGGCCCCAATGGCGCTGGGAAAACAACCACCTTGCGCATCCTTGCCACGCTGCTGGCCCCCTGCAGCGGCAGCGTGCGTGTCGCTGGCGTTGATGCCTTGCAGGATCCCCGCGGCGTGCGTGAGCGCCTCGGTTATGTCGCCCAGGAGGTGGCCCTCGACAAGATCCTCAGCGGCCGCGAATTACTGCAGCTTCAGGGCGATCTCTATCACCTGGGCCGCGCCGAGCGGGATCAGCGCATCGCCGAGCTGATCGCACTTCTGGCCATGGATGCCTGGATTGATCGCCGCAGCGGCACCTATTCCGGCGGTATGCGTCGCCGTCTGGATCTGGCTTCCGGCCTGCTGCACCGGCCTCAGGTGCTGGTGCTGGATGAGCCCACGGTGGGTCTGGATATTGAGAGCCGTGCTGCCATCTGGCAGGTGCTGCGGCAACTGCGTGATCAGGGCACCACGGTGCTACTGAGCAGCCACTACCTCGAGGAGGTGGATGCGCTGGCCGATCAGCTCGCCATCATTGAAGGTGGCCGGGTGATTGCGGCTGGGCGGCCTTCGGAGCTCAAGGCAGCCCTGGGTGGTGATCGGGTCACCCTGCGGGTGCGCGAATTCAGTGATGAACCCGAGGCACTGCAGGTGCAGCAGCTGCTGCAGCGCTGTCCTGGGGTGCGGCAGGTGGTGGTGAATCGCGCTCAGGGCTACTCGCTCAACCTGGTCGTTGAGCACGACGGGGTGGTGGAGCAGCTGCGGCGTCAGCTGGCGGAAGCCCAGTTGCCGGTGTTCGCCCTGGCCCAGAGCCGCCCCAGCCTCGATGATGTGTACCTCCAGGCCACCGGTCGCACCCTGATGGATGCGGAGCTGGCGGTGGCGGGTAGCCGCGATCCCAAGGCTGAGCGCAAGCAGTCGATGCGCTGATCGGACGCCTGTTCTCTCTTCCGTCGTTTTTTCTTTCCAGCCGCGATGACCACCGCCGCTCCTTCCCTGATCCATGCTGCGGCAGGAACGCCTCCCCGGCGTTCCGCCCTGGCTGAGCTCGTGCAGGAAACCCTGGCGTTGACGCGTCGCCTGTTCCTGCAGCTGATCCGCCGCCCCTCCACCCTGGTGGCCGGCGTGCTGCAACCGCTGATCTGGCTGGTGCTGTTCGGGGCCTTGTTCGCCAATGCTCCCGAGGGCCTGCTGCCCGATGGCATGAGCTACGGCCGCTTCCTCGGTGCCGGTGTGATCGTGTTCACCGCCTTCAGCGCTGCTCTCAATGCAGGCCTGCCGGTGATGTTCGATCGCGAATTCGGCTTCCTCAATCGCCTGCTGGTGGCGCCGTTGCGATCCCGCAGCTCGATCGTGCTGGCCTCCGTGCTCTACATCACCGCCTTGAGCCTGGTGCAGAGCGTGGCGATCATGGCCACCGCCTGGGCACTGGGCTACGGCTGGCCGGGCGGTGCCGGTCTGCTGCTGGTGCTGATCACGCTGCTGCTGCTGGTGTTCGCCGTCACCGGCCTCAGCCTGGGACTGGCTTTTGCGCTGCCCGGTCACATCGAGCTGATTGCCGTGATCTTTGTGGCCAACCTGCCGCTGCTGTTTGCCAGCACCGCGCTGGCTCCGATTTCCTTCATGCCCACCTGGTTGGGGTGGCTTGCGGCACTGAATCCCCTTACCTTCGCGATTGAACCGATTCGTGCCGCCTACGCCGGCCAGTTCTCGCTGTCAGCCGTGGTGCTGGTGGCTCCCTACGGGGAGCTCAGTGCGGCGGCCTGCCTTGGGGTGCTGGCTGCCTTGGCGCTGGGTCTGTTCCTGTTGATCCGCCCGCTGCTGGATCGCAAGCTCGCCTGATTCTCGTCTGTGGCTTCTCGACCTCCCGCTGCTCCATCGCCCCAGGCTCGCCGCCAGGCGCAGATCCAGGCTCTGCAGATTGCCCTGGCCGCGCGTGATGGCAGCGCGATTGAGCGACTGATGGGGCAATGGGTTCACCGCCAGGGCGTGCATCAGGTTGCAGCTCTCAGTCATGAGTTGGCGGCCGCGGAGCCCGAGGGATGGGCCTGGTGGCAAGCGCAGCAG
>JBDKGF010000179.1:0-16433 GCA_039798305.1 Cyanobacteriota bacterium | reverse complement strand
GTGTGAGGTCCGATGCCGCAGCGCTCGCGGATGTCGATTGGGATGGTGACCTGCCCCTTGCTGGTGACGCGCATCCCGAAGGTTTCCGCTGGTAAGAATCTTACTGAGCGGTTTCTGTGAGCGGGGCCGGCAGTCGCACCTGGGTGGCCAGGCCGAGGTGCTGCATGGCGCGGATGTGCAGCCAGGTGAGGTCGGGCTCGCGGCGGCCCCAGCCGTGGCGGGCGGAGTGGGGATAGGCGTGGTGGGTGTTGTGCCAGCCCTCGCCGAAGGTCACGGCGGCCACCCAGGGGTTGTTGCGGGAGCCATCACCGCTGTCGTGCAGCACATAGCCCCAGCGGTGGGTGGCGGAGTTCACCAGCCAGGTGGCGTGATACACGAGCACCAGGCGCAGGGGAATGCCCCAGAGCACCAGGGCCCAGCCGCCGGCGCCGGTGACGGTGCCGGCCCAGAAGAGCAGACCGGCCAGGGGCAGCTGCAGCAGCAGGAAGTTGTTGTTCAGCCAGCGGTAATAGGGATCGGCGGCCAGATCGCCCGTGAGGCGTGGGATCGCTCCTTTGGCGGGGATGGGACGGAACATCCAGCCCATGTGGCTCCACCAGAAGCCGCAGTGGCTGTTGTGGTGATCCGGTTCCGTATCAGAAAACTTGTGGTGATGGCGGTGCAGGCCCACCCAGTCGATCGGGCCGTGCTGGCAGCTGAGGGCGCCGCAGGTGGCAAAGAAGCGCTCCAGCCAGCGGGGCACCCGGAAGGCGCGGTGGCTGAGCAGGCGGTGGTAGCCGATGGTCACCCCCAGGCAGGCGGTGACCCAGTAGAGAAATGCCAGGGTGCCGATGGTAGTGAGGCTCCAGAACTGGGGCAGCAGGGCCACCAGGGCGAGCACGTGGAGGGCGCCCATGAACAGAATCACGGCCCAGTCGCGCCCTTGGGGTTCAGGGCTGACTGGGGTGGTGACGTGGTGCGCGCCGCGCGGGCGGTGCAGATGCTGCACGCTGCCGGGGCTGGTGATGGTGGCCGTCATGGGCCCTCCGGATGTGTCCGATAAAATGGTAGCAGTACGGATCCGTATCAGGTGGATTATCGGAGTGAACTCGAAGCGGGTCGCGATGCGTTCGGCCATCTGATCAAGGTGTGGCATGAGCGCAATGGTTGGAGTCAGCGGGTGTTGCCGGCCCTGGCGGAGCGCCTGGAGCTGGGCCGCGTGCACAACTCGCAGCTCTCCAACCTGCGCAACCGCAAGCTCGCCTCCCCCGGGCCGGAGCTGTTCGTGGCGCTGGGGCGGATCAATCAATTGCTCGCGCAGGAGGCCGGCGCTCATGGCGTCATGGGCGGCCTTGCCGAACAACTGGCGGATCAGCCGGAGCTGCTCTCGGCCCTGCAGGCTTCCGCCCTGCCGCTGCGGGCCGACGACGGCACGGCCCTGGGGCCAGCCCAGCTGTTCGAGATCTTCGTTGGGCTGAGGTCGTTACCGGCCGGATTCGATCTGCGGATCCAGGCGGCGGAAGCGGCGGGGCTGAGCGCAGCTCTGGCGGAGTTGTTCACGGCGGGGCGGCCCTGGCGGCTCTGCCGTGAGCCGGTGTTGGCGGCCTACCCGGTGGAGAAGCGGCAACGGCGTGAGCGCTTTGCTGAGGTGATGGCCGGTCAGCGCGACTACAGCGCTGAGGAGCTGGATGCGGAGCTTCACGACCTTCGCCGCACCCTGGCGGCCCTTGGGGCCACCCAGGAGGAGGAGCTCAGCGCCGATCAGTTTCTCGAGCTGCTGCGCCAAAAAGCCCGGCTGCTGCTGCAACCGGGCTCAGGGGCGGAAGAGACTGATTTGGCAGAGGCGATCCGCCGTCAGCTTCAGGCCGGATAACGCGCCTCGCGGATCCGCTTGGCCCAGCCCAGGGCGCGCAGCAGTTTGATGTGCTGCCAGGTGATGTCGAACTCGAACCAGCGCAGGCCATGGCGGGCGCTGGAGGGGTGGGCGTGGTGGTTGTTGTGCCAGCCCTCACCGAAGCTGAGGATCGCCACCCACCAGCAGTTGCGCGACAGATCGGGGCAGTCGAAGTTGCGGTAGCCGAAGGCATGGGTGGCGGAATTCACCAGCCAGGTCACGTGGTACACGAGCACCAGGCGCAGCGGGATTGCCCAGAGCACCAGGCCCAGGCCGCCGCCGTGCACCTGAGCGGCATTGCCATACCAATAGAGGGCGGCACCGATGGGGATCTGCAGCAGCAGGAACCAGCGATCCAGCCAGCGATAGAAGGGGTCCTGGAGCAGATCGCCGGTGAAGCGGTTCATCTCCTTCAGGGCGGGGATGTCGTGCAGCATCCACTCGCTGTGGGCCCACCAGAGGCCGCGGGCTGCGTCGTGGTGGTCGTTGGGTTGGTCGGAGAACTTGTGGTGGTGGCGGTGCAGGCCCACCCACTCGATCGGTCCGCTCTGGCAGGCCAGGGTGCCCATCAGCACCAGCACCCGCTCCACCCATTTGGGGGCGACGAAGCTGCGGTGGGCCACCAGGCGGTGCAGCCCCAGGGTCACCCCGAGCACGGTGGTCCAGTAGAGAACGGCAAGCGCCACCAGGCCCTGCCAGCTCCAGTACTGCGGTAGCAGTGCAAACACCGCCCCTACGTGGATGGCCAGCATGAAGCCGGTGGTGCCGAGCTTGTACTTGCGCTGGCTGCGGGGCAGGGGTGCGCGGGGCACCACCAGAGCTGCCCGCATGCGCGCTTCCTGGGCCTCGCTGTAACTGCCTGTGCTGCCCTCCTGGTCAACGCTGACGCGCTGGGTGCGTGCCGCGGACGCGGCGTCTGGGGCGATGACCAAAGTGAACTCCTAGAGGATGCGCAGGCTCCGGTTCGTTGGAAGGTCCCGCGGGACCAACGCACCACTGGCCTGGGGAGGCTGGTCACAGCGGGGCGCTGTAGCCAACACACCAATCCGAAAAAATCTAGACGGATGATCGACCGTCACGCGGCCTGCAGCATGGGGAGACGTTGTTTCTTGCCATGAGCGCACCTCATCAGGCCTGGGCGGCCGATCAGCTGGCCGCTGCGCTGGAGCGCCTGGCGCCCGTGGCCCGGCAGCGCCGCGCCGGTGTGAAGCCGCGGCTGGAGCGGGTGCTGGAGGCCTTCCGGGCGGAGCGCCTCGGGGTGCACCACTTCGCCTCGGTGAGCGGCTACGGCCACGGTGATCTGGGGCGTGAGGTGCTCGATCGCGTGTTCGCCCAGGTGCTCCAGGCGGAAGCCGCCGCAGTGCGTCTCCAGTTCGTGAGCGGTACCCATGCCATCGCCGCGGCGCTCTACGGGGTGCTGCGGCCGGGCGATCGGTTGCTGGCGCTCACGGGTCGCCCCTACGACACCCTTGAGGAGGTGATCGGCATCCGCGGCAGCGGCCAGGGCTCGCTGGCGGAGTTCGGCATCGCTTACGACGAGCTCGATCTGCTGCCGGATGGCACGGTGCATGAGGCGGGCATCGCTGAGGCGCTGGCGCTGTCCACCCGCATGGTGTTGATTCAGCGCAGCTGCGGTTACAGCTGGCGCCCGTCGCTCACGGTGGAGCAGATCGGCCGGCTGGTGGAACGGGTCAAAGCGATCCAGCCCGGTTGCCTGGTGTTCGTGGATAACTGCTACGGCGAGCTGGTGGAGCTGCAGGAGCCCACCGCCGTGGGGGCCGATCTGATGGCGGGTTCCCTGATCAAGAACCTCGGCGGCACCATCGCCCCCACCGGCGGCTATGTGGCGGGCCGGGCCGAACTGGTGGAGCAGGCCTGCTGCCGGCTCACGGCCCCGGGGATCGGCAGCGAGGGCGGCACGGGCTTCGATCTGCACCGGTTGCTGTTCCAGGGTTTGTTTCTGGCGCCGCAGATGGTGAGCGAGGCCCTGCTCTGCGCCGAACTCACGGCAGCGGTGTTCGAGGGGTTGGGGTATGCGGTGAAGCCCCTGGTGGGCGGGGTGCGCAGCGATGTGATCCAGGCGGTGCGCTTCGGTTCACCTGAGCCGCTCAAAGCGGTGTGCCGTGCCTTCCAGGCCTGTTCGCCTGTGGGCAGTTATCTCGATCCGGTGCCAGCGCCCATGCCCGGTTACGCCAGTGAGCTGGTGATGGCCGGCGGCACCTTCATCGATGGCAGCACCAGCGAGTTCTCTGCGGATGGTCCGCTGCGGGAGCCCTATGTGCTCTATGCCCAGGGCGGCACTACCGCAGCCCATGCCGAGCTGGCCCTGGAGCGGGCATTGGTGGCGCTGGCGGAAGGGGGTTGGTGCGGGCCGGCAGCGGGCTGAGTCAGGCCCGATGCAGCGAGACGTCGTAGCTGGGCCAGTGGCAATCAGCACTCACGGCCATCAGCCCCTCCAGGCGTGCCTGGGCGATCAGGAGGCGATCGAAGGGGTCGTCGTGAATCCGGGGTAAGGCGCTCGTTTCGATCGCGTGGCTATCGAGCACTGGCAGGAGCGTCGCTCCGCTCTGCAGGCAGTGATCGCGGAAGCTGCCGGGCGCCACGGGCAGCTTGCCCAGGCGGTGCTTGATCGCCACTTCCCAGAGGCTGGCTACCGATACCAGGCAGCTGTGGCTACGGATCAGCTGGCGGGTGTCTGGTTTGAGGCGGGGGTCATTCAGCAACCACCAGAGCATCACCTGGGTGTCGAGCAGAAGCCGCATCAACCGTTCATCAGTGCGGACACCTCCGCCTCCACGCTGTCGCTGAAGGCCGCATCACAGGCCTCTGGGTGGGGCATGGCGGCGCGGAGGGATCCAGGCTGCTGCAGCCCTGCTTCCGCAGTCAGCGGCACAAGCTTCACCTGCGCCTTGCCGTGGCTGGCAATCACCACCTCTTCGCCGGCGATGGCGGCCTTCACCAGCTTCGAGAGCTGGCTCTTGGCTTCCAGCATGTTCACTTGCATCGGCCAGCGCAAGCCAACGAATTGCACTTGGCCAGCTTAGCCAGACTCATCGCTGTCGCTGATTTCCGACAAACTGCAGCGCAGCGATCCGCCCAGGCGGCCCCAATGGCCCTCAGCTATCCCGACGACTGCCGTTACGCCGACAGCCACGAATACGCCCGGGTCGAGGGGGAGCTGGTGCGCATCGGCATCAGTGCCTTCGCCGTGGACCAGCTGGGCGACATCGTGTTTGTGGAGTTGCCGGAGCTGGGCGCCAGCCTCAGTCAGGGCAGCAGCTTCGGCTCTGTGGAATCGGTGAAGGCCGTGGAAGAGGTGATCGCGCCGATCAGCGGTGTGATCGAGGCCCGCAACGAAGCCGTGCTCGCCAGTCCGGAGGAGCTGCAGAACGATCCCTACGGCGAAGGCTGGCTGCTGCTGGTGCGGCCCAGCGATCAGGCGCAGCTTGAGGGTCTGATGGATGCGGCCACCTACAGCGCGAAGGTGGATGGCCACTGATCACGGCGCGGGGCTCAGCCCTTTCGTTGCCCGCCACATCGGGTCCACTGCCGCTGAGCAGGCCTCAATGCTGGCGGATCTGGGGCTCGGCTCTTTGGAGGAGCTGATTGCCGAGGTGGTGCCCGAGGCGATTCGTCTCGATGCCGCTGCGGCGCTGGAAGGTCTGCCGGCGGGGTGCGGCGAGGCCGATGCCCTGGCCGAGCTCCAGCAGATCGCCGCCGCCAACCAGGTGCACCGCAGCCTGATCGGCCTCGGCTATCATGACTGCATCACTCCGGCGCTGCTGCAGCGCCATGTATTTGAAAACCCGGCCTGGTACACGGCGTACACGCCCTATCAGGCTGAGATCAGCCAGGGGCGCCTGGAGGCGCTGCTCAATTTCCAGACCCTGATCAGCGAGCTCACGGCCCTGCCGATCGCCAACGCTTCGCTGCTCGATGAGGCCACCGCCGCGGCCGAGGCGATGAGCCTGAGTTATGGCGCCTGCCGCGATGCCAGCGCCCAGCGGTTTCTGGTAGATACCGAGGTGCTGCCGCAGACCTGGGCGGTGCTCCAGACCCGCGCCGAGCCGTTGGGGATTGAGCTGGTGCGCGTCGATCCTCAGGCCCTGCAGGCGTCCGAGGCCAGTGGGACTGCTCCCTTCGCGGGGGCTTTCGGGTTGCTCCTGCAGCTGCCCGGCTCCGGTGGTGGGCTGTGGGATCCCACCGAGCTGATCGCCGCTGCCCGCGCGGCGGGTGTGTTGGTGACGGCTGCGGTTGACCCGCTGGCCCAGGTGTTGCTGAAGCCCGTGGGGGAGCTGGGCGCCGAGATCGCCATCGGCAGCAGCCAGCGCTTCGGCATTCCTCTCGGTTTCGGCGGACCCCATGCCGCCTTCTTCGCCACCACGACGGCCCATCAGCGCCGCATTCCGGGTCGCCTTGTGGGGCAATCGGTGGATGCGGAGGGGCGCCCGGCCCTGCGCCTGGCCCTCCAGACCCGCGAGCAGCACATCCGCCGCGACAAGGCCACCAGCAACATCTGCACGGCTCAGGTGTTGCTGGCCGTTCTTGCCGGTTTCTACGCGGTGCATCACGGGCCTGAGGGACTGGCTGCCATTGCCCGCCGGGTGCTCCTGCAACGGGAGTTGTTGCGGCGTGGGCTGGCTGAGCTGGGGCTCCACTGCGAACCGGGCAAGGGCTTCGACACGCTGCGGCTGCCAACAGCTCGCGCCGCGGAACTGTTGGCCGCGGCGGAAGCCGCCGGGTTCAACCTGCGCCCTGAACAGGACGGGCTGGCCATCAGCCTCGATGAGCGCAGCAGCTCAGCTGAACTGCAGCAGTTGCTCGAGGCGCTGGCTCCTGTGGCTGGATCGGCCGCGGCGCCACAAGTGGCGGATCTGGAGGTGCAGCTGCAGCAGGAGCTCGCAGCGGCCGGGGCCGGCGATGCGCCGGAGCAGTGCCTCTGGGCTGATGCGGTGCCCCAGCGTCAGCGCCCCTGGCTGCGGCAGGAGGTGTTCCACCGCTACCGCAGCGAAACCGAGTTGCTGCGCTACATCCAGCGCCTGGTGGCCCGTGATTTCTCGCTGGTCCACGGGATGATCCCGCTGGGCAGCTGCACCATGAAGCTCAACGCTGCCGCTGAGCTGCAGCCGGTGAGCTGGCCCGCCTTCGCAGGGCTGCACCCTTTTGCCCCTGCGGCCCAGAGCGCCGGCTACCGGCGCCTGGTGGCAGACCTTGAGGGCTGGCTGGCGGCGATCACCGGCTTTGCCGGTGTGTCGGTGCAGCCCAATGCCGGTTCCCAGGGGGAATACGCCGGCCTGTTGGTGATCCGCGCCTGGCAGCGCAGCCGCGGCCAGCAGCAGCGCGATGTGTGTCTGATCCCGACCAGTGCCCATGGCACCAATCCCGCCAGCGCCGTGATGGCGGGCATGCAGGTGGTGCCTGTGACCTGCGATGAGCAGGGCAACATCGATCGCGCCGATCTCCAGGCCAAGGCTGAGCAGCACAGCGATCGGCTGGCGGCGTTGATGGTCACCTACCCCTCCACCCATGGGGTGTTTGAGCAGGGCATTCAGGAGATCTGTGCCCTGGTGCATGCCCACGGCGGCCAGGTGTATCTCGATGGCGCCAACCTCAACGCCCAGGTGGGGCTGGCCAAGCCAGGTCTCTACGGCGCCGACGTGTGCCACCTCAACCTGCACAAGACCTTCTGCATTCCCCACGGTGGCGGCGGCCCCGGTGTGGGACCGATCGCCGTGGCGGAGCATCTGCTCCCGTTCCTGCCGGGTCACCCCCTGTCGGAACGCTGCGGTGGTGGGCAGCCGATCGGACCGGTGAGTGCCGCCCCCTGGGGCAGCGCCAGCATCCTGCCGATCAGCTGGATGTACATCCGTCTGATGGGCGGCGCGGGGTTGCGCCAGGCCTCAGCGGTGGCCTTGCTGGCGGCCAACTGGCTGGCCGAGCGGCTGGAGCCCCACTTCCCGGTGCTCTACCGCGGCGCCGGCGGCCGTGTCGCCCACGAGTGCATCCTCGATCTGCGGCCCCTGAAGCGCAGCGCCGGCCTGGAGGTGGATGATCTGGCCAAGCGCCTGATGGATTACGGCTTCCATGCCCCCACCGTGAGCTGGCCGGTGGCCGGCACGGTGATGGTGGAGCCCACCGAGAGCGAGGGGTTGGCGGAGCTGGAGCGCTTCGCGCAGGCCATGGCGGCGATTCGCGCCCAAGCCGCGCTGATCGAAGCCGGTGACAGCGACCCGCTCGACAACCCCCTCAAGCGGGCGCCCCACACCCTGGCGGCGGTGATGGCGGAGGTATGGGATCGCCCCTACAGCCGCGCTCAGGCCGGGTATCCCGCGGGTGAACACCAGCTGGCCAGCAAGCTCTGGCCAGCGGTGGCGCGCATCGACAACGCCTTCGGCGATCGCAATCTGGTGTGCACGTGCCCGTCGGTCGAGGAACTGGCGACACCAAGCCTGAGCAGGGCTTGATTGTGCTGAGTTTGCGTTTAGATTTCGCCCGAACGAAAAATGCGGAATTTCTTTTCGCAGGCACCCTTGTTTTTCCAGCAGGATCCGCTGCAACTGCAGGGATCACTGCGGATCGGGTGACACCGATATCGGGGAGCAACCATGAGCGCTGACGACCACGGAACCACGCTGACCAGCACGTCGAGTACTGCGCGAGGCAAGGGTCACGCCGATCTGTCGCTGCCCACCCTGGCCAGCGGTCAAACCCTGCGGGTGGACGGCACCAACGTGGTGCGCGTTCCCTTCGGTGTGCGCCGTCCGCGCCGCACCCGTCCGGCTCGCCCCGAGCGTTGGGCCACGGTTGTGCTCCCGTTTGTGGTGGGCGGTTCCACGCCGCCCCCGCCTCAGGCGGCCTGATTCAGGCGTCAGTCGATCAGGGCCCTCAGTAATTGGCGCCGCTGCGCCGACGGTGCACAGCTGTCGTCGCGGCGGCATCGAGCACTGCGCCCGCCTGCACTTCGGCGTAGAGCAGCCAGTGATCGCCGCATTCCATGCGTTGCTTCACCGTGCACTCCAGCCAGGCCAGAGCCTCCGGCAGCACCGGCAGGCCGCCAGGGCTGTGTTCCAGCTCCAGGCCGGCAAAGCGATCGGCGCCCGGGGCGAAGGCTTGCAGGAACTGCTTCATCGGTCCGGTTTCACGGCCTGAGGCCAGCACGTTGAGGGCAAAGGCATCGCCCACATGCAGCAGGGCTTCCACGGCCCGGTCCTTGGCCACCGCCACCGTGAGGCCGGGGGGGTTGAAGCTGGCCTGGCTCACCCAGCTGGCCACCATCGCTCCGCTGAGCTGGCTGTCGCCGCTGCCTTTCAAGGTGGTGAGTACGCACAGGGAGCCCACGACGCGGCCCAGGGCCAGCACGGCCGGATTGCTGCGGCTCTCGCTGAGGCCGCCGCCGCTCGCCCGTCGCTGGGCCTTGCGCTGCTCGCTCTGCAGCTGGCGCCCCAGAGCGGTGCCGGTTTCCTCGATGGTCTTGAGGGTCGCGGCATCGGGGCTGAATTTCACCTTGATCGGCTCAAAGGCGAAGCGGAAGCCGCCATCGCGCAACTTGCTCTCGAGCAGATCGAGGGCCTCACCACTCCAGCCGAAGCTGCCGAACACCCCCACCGGCTTGCCCCGATCACCTTCAGCGAGCAGGGTGCCCAGAGCCGACACGATCGGTGTGGGGGCATGGCCCCCGAGGGTGGGGGAGCCGATCAGCACGGCGTCGCACTGGCGAATGGCCTCCAGCAGTTTTTCTGCCGGGGTGAATTCGCAGTTGATGCTTTCCACGCGCACGCCGGTGCGGGCTACGCCCTGGGCCAGGCCATCGGCGATGGCCGCGGTGTTGCCATAGGCGCTGGCGTAGAGCAGAGCCACGGAGAGCTTGGCACGCTCCTGGGTTTCGCCCCAGCGGCGATAGTCCACCACCAGGCTGCGCCAGCTTTCGGCGATCGCCGGGCCGTGGCCCGGCGCGATCGTGCGGATCGGCAGCTCATCGATGCGATCGAGCACCGCTTCCACTTGGCGCACCATCGGTGCCATCAGGCAGTCGTAGAAGTAGCGCCGGTCTTCCTCGGTGCTGCTGCGGTTGGCCTCCGCCCAGGTGTCGCTGCAGAGGTGAGCGGCGAAGAACTTGCCGCTCATCAACAGACCGCTGGTCTGCTCAAACGCCATCAGACCGCCGGGCCAGCGGGGCGTGGGGGTGGGCAGAAGCTGGATGTTGTGGCCATCCGCCCGTTGCAGATCGGCCTCGCCGCGCACCACCTGCAGCGGAGGCAGGGGGGGCAGTGCTTCCGGCTCGGCCGCGGCGGCGGTGCCGTGAGGTGAGGGTTTGCGCTGGTCCCACAGTTCCCGCAGGAGCTGGGCTCCGGGGTTGGAGCTGATCAGCTCCACCTGCGGCCAACCCTGGGCCAGCTGCCGCAGCAGTTGCACCCGGTTGGGGTTGGTGTGGCCCACCACCACCTGCAGCCGGGCGCTGGGTGGCACCAGGCGAGCCAGTGCCTCGAGGTAGGGCTCCGCAAAGGTGTTGCCGGGTGGATGCACCAGCAGAGCTGGGTCATCGCCACTGGGCAGGAACAGGAAGCTGTTGGCGGTGGTGCCCCGCTCCAGGCCGTACTCCACCTCGAAGCGCAGGCGCTTGGGGCTGAGGCCGCGCAGGCACACCAGTCCCGGGTCGATCGGGAGTTCGATCACCCGACGGTCGTTGGCAACGGCAGAGGACGTGGCCATCAGTAGTGGTTCCCCACTTTGCGGTGGTGCACCGCGGTGGAGGCTTCGGAGTCAGCCACGTTCCCCTGTTCCACTTCGGCGTAGATGATCCAGTGATCGGGCCCTTCCATGCGCTGCAGCACGCGGCAGCCCAGGAAGGCCAGGGCATCGCCGAGCACGGGGCCACCGGCGGCCACTCCATCGAGGGTGGCTACACCGGCGAAGCGATCCGCGCCGGGTGGGAAGCGCTTGAGGAAATGGCGCAGCAGGCCCTGGTGGTTGTCTTCCCGCAGGACGTTGAGCACAAAGCGATCACCCACCTGCATCAGCGCTTCGATGGCGCGGTCTTTCGCTACAGCCACCGTGAGGCCGGGCGGTTCGAAGCTGGCCTGGCTCACCCAGCTGGCCACCATGGCCGAGGCGCGCTCCTCCTGCCGGGCCGTCACCACATAGAGGCCGCCGGAGAGGCGTCCAAGCGCTTTGTCGAGGTCGCCATCGAGCGACTTCATCGCGGCGATCGTCTTGGCGCGGGTGAGCAGTTGGCCCAGGTCGGTGCCGGCTTCTTCGCAGCGCTGGTAGTCGTTGCCGTCGGGTACCTGGCGGATGCGCAGTGGCTCGAAGGCTTCCTTCTGGCCCAGGCCCCGGAGCTGGGAGGCCACGGTGTCGATGGGTTCGTCGTTGCCGCCATAGGCGTCATAGGTGGCGACCCACTGCTTGGGTTGCAACGCTGCCAGCAGGGTGCCGATCGAAGCCTGGAGGTCGGCATCGGGGTTGGCGGGCCAGGTGGGCACCACCACGGCGCTGGCTTCGCCCACCAGGGCGCTGAGTTCCTGAGGATCGGTGGCGCGCAGATCCACCAGTTGCACCTGGGCTTCCGCCTTGCCGATACCGCGGGCGATGGCCTGGCTGAGGCGATCGCAGAAGCCGTATTGGCTCACGTAGCAAACGGCGGCGTAGGCCTCGCCCTTGCTGCGGCCTTCACTCCACTCGCGGTAGTCGGAGAGCCAGAGGCTGAGGTGTTCGCGCAGCAGCGGTCCATGGCCCACCGCCACGGTGTTGATCGCCGGCAGCGCGTCCATGCGCTTCATCGCCTGCAGCACGCTGCGGGCGTTGGGGCCCATCAGGCAGTCGTAATAGAAGCGGAAGTCCGGAGCGATGGCGCCGGGATCCACATCGAACACGTCATCGGAGCAGTAGTGCAGGCCGAAGGCGTCACAGGTGTAGAGGATGCCGGTGCCGTGGTCGAACGAGAAGATCGTGTCGGGCCAGTGCAGGTTGGGAGCACTGAGGAATTCGAAGCGGTGTTGCACCCCGCTCTCGGGGTTGGTGCCCAGATCCAGCTCATCGCCGCTCTTCACCGCCCGACTCTTGAAGGGGCGGTGCACCTGGTTTTCCAGGAACTGGATCGCCACCTTGGAGCCCACGATCTCGATCTCCGGGTTGAGGTCGATCAGGTGGCCGATCAGACCGGAATGATCCGGTTCGGTGTGGCTCACGATCAGGTGATCGATCGCCTTGGGGTCGATCTGCTCCTGCAGCAGCGGCAGCCAGGTGTTCTCGAACTTGAGGTGGCTGGTGTCGATCAGGGCGGTGCGCTCACCCCGCACCAAGAAACTGTTGTAGGTGGTGCCGTTGCGCAGGCCGAACTCAATGTCGAAGCGGCTGCGGTCCCAGTCGAGCGAGCGGATCGTGGAGGTGTCGGCGGCAATCGCCTCGCACTGCAGGCTCAGGCGCGGTGTGCTGGCAACGGCTGCCTCAGCCATGGGATCCGCTCGCGATTGGGGTCAACTGTAGGTCAGCCGACTGGGCCCAGGGGTTCACAACAAAGCCCCGGCGCTGAGGCCAGGGCTCGATCCCGTCTCGTTGGTGTGGTCGTGGTGGGCGGCGTCGAGCCGCTGGCTTCAGCCCTCCACCTTCACGCTCACGCTGGTGAGCGTCTGGGCCTTGGGCAAGGTGACTGTGAGCAGACCATCGCGATAGACGGCCTGCACGGCCTCACGGTCGATGCCGCCGGGGAAGCGGAAGCTTCGGCTCCAGGTGCCGTAGCGGAATTCGCTCAGCAGCGGGGCGGCCTGCGGTTGTTCGGAATCGCTGGCCGCAGCCTCGCTGGGTTGCGCTGCGCGGCGCTCGGCGCTGATCACCAGGTTGCGATCCGTGGCTTTCACATCGATGGAGTCGCGGGCGACGCCGGGGAGCTCCAGGCTGATGCTGTAACCGGTTTCGGTTTCACGAACTTCTGCAGCTGGAATGCGCTCGGCGCTGTGGAGTTGCTGCTCGAGGCGCTTGAACAGATCGGATTCAATGCGATCAAAACCGGCGCGCTCAAAGCCAGATTGACGAAGGGTGAGCATGGCGATAGCTCCTGAATGTGCGGGTGCGGGGTGATCACCCGCAACGTCAATGTGCTCCGCTTGCTTGATCACCAGAAGGGTGAGAACCGATCCGCTCCGTACGGTCGTTACACCTCCAGTTCGGTTGCTACACCAGGGTTTTCGTAAGAGCCGAATGGGGCTTTAGAGCGACCACCAGCTGCTGAAGGCCGCCGCCTGGCCCCAGGCTTGATCGCCCGGGCCCCAGAGGGTCCAGAGGCGGGCGTTGTGGATCTGGAAGCGGCGACCGCTCTTGCTGATGCGCACGCCGCTGTAGCTCTCGCTGGCGTGTTGTTGTAGGGCTGTAGCGAGCATCCGGGCACGCCCTTCGCGTTCCTCTGGTTCGGCCGTGAGCCGCGAGGGCATGCCGATCATTTCGGCCCACGGGCGCTCCCAGAGCTGAAGCGCGGCGGCATTGGCGTAGATCAAGCACGGGTCGGCGCTGCCGTCGTGGGCGAGCACCACGGTGTCGCTTGCGAACAGTTCCTGGGCCAGGTGCTCAGCGTTGCCCCGCGGCAGCAGCGGGCGCTCGAAGGCCTGCTCGAAGGAGCGCACGATGCATGCAGCCAGAGTTTGCTTGGCTGGGGTGAGCCAAACAGCGGGTGCCTGTTGAACGGCGAGGCGCCGCAGGCGTCTGCGGCGTGAACCGGCGATCAAGGCGCCCATCGCGTTAGCTCGATGCCTGGGCCGTTTCCGCTTCGCCGTTGTTGCTGCCGGCGGCCATGGCGGTGGCCATGGCTTGGCTGCCGCAGGCGGCCCCATGGGCCTTGAGCTGCTCCACAAACAGCTTGCCGGCCTCCGGGAAGCGGCCGTCTTCGGCCAAGGGCAGCGGGCCGGCTTCATCCAGG
The DNA here is from genome assembly GCA_039798305.1 of Cyanobacteriota bacterium. Classification (GTDB taxonomy): domain Bacteria; phylum Cyanobacteriota; class Cyanobacteriia; order PCC-6307; family Cyanobiaceae; genus Vulcanococcus. The sequence continues at coordinate 2,655 of JBDKGF010000179.1, read as the reverse complement.
CCCGTATCGCCCTCCATCGCGGGGGTGATCACCACAAGCCCCGGATCGAGGGCGGCGCCGTAGTTCCACCAGCGGTTGGGATCGCGGATGGCTGCGGGAGCGGGATTGAGGGAGCCCTCGGCGGCTGGCTGCGGGAGGGCATCGGCTGGAGCCGCCTCCTTCGCTTCCTTGGCTTTCTTCGCCAGTAGCGCCCGCCGCTTCACGGCCAGATCGCTGAGGAGCTGAGCGCGGGTGCGGCCGCGCAGTTGGAAGAGCACAAAGGGGTCTTCACTGAAGCGCTCGCCCATCAGGTAGTAGACGGCGCTCACGTGTTTGCAGGGGTTGATCTTGTCCGGACAGGTGCATTCGCTGCGCACCTCCTGCAACTTGAACGGAAACAGGCGCCGGCCGCTGGCGGCGAAGGCCCGCTCGATGTCCTGCGGCATGACCCCCGCCAGCAGCTGGGCCGACCAACGGGCTTTCTGGCCGAGGGCTTCAAGCACGTAGCCCCAGTCGTCGTCGCTGAGCACGTCGAGCCAGAGCTTCACCTTGTAGGGGTCTTCGCCGCTGCCCTGCACGCGGGCGTGCACGCGGCGCCCCTCGAAGCGGATCGAGAGCACATTGCCGCTGCGGGCGTACTCCCAGGCGCGCTCGAGCCGTTTCTTGAAGCGGTAGCCGTTGATCAGTTCCATCCACTGCTCCACCCACCAGGGCTGCTGGCCCAGGCCCTGATCGCCCAATTGGGTGGTGATGCCGTTGGCGTTTCCGGGGGTGATGGTCATCGCTTCAGTCCTCGCTGAGGGTCACCAGGTCCTTGAGCTGGCTCACGTCCATGCCGCCGAGCCAGTCTTCGCCGGAACCCACGATGTCTTCGGCGAGTTTCGACTTCTCTTTGATCATCCGGTCGATGCGTTCCTCCACCGAGCCGCTGGTGATGAACTTGTGCACCATCACCCGGTTCTGCTGGCCGATCCGGTAGGCGCGGTCGGTGGCTTGGTTTTCCACGGCCGGGTTCCACCAGCGATCGATGTGGAACACGTGGCTGGCACGGGTGAGGTTGAGGCCAACACCACCGGCCTTGAGCGAGAGCAGGAACAGCTGCGGGCCGCGGGGGTCGTCCTGGAAGCGATCCACCATCGCCTGGCGTTCGGTTTTGCTGGTGTTGCCGTACAGGAACGGCACCTCCTGGCGCCACTTCTGCTCCAGATGCGCCTTGAGCAGGTGGCCCCATTCGGCGAACTGGGTGAACAGCAGGGCTCGATCGCCCGCTTCGATCACCTCTTCGAGGATTTCTTCGAGCCGCTGCACCTTGGCGCTGCGGGCGGCGAACTCCTTGAAGAAGCCGGCATCGCTGGGGTCGGGATCCTGCTTGAGGGCCAGGGCCGGGTGGTTGCAGATCTGCTTGAGGCGGGTGAGCAGCGCCAGCACCTGACCGTGCTTCTGTCCCAGCGGCGCCCGTGCGATCGCATCGAGGCTCTCCTCCACGGTTTTGTTGTAGAGCTTCTTCTGCTCGGGGGCGAGGCCCACCCATTCGCTCAGTTCCACCTTCTCCGGCAGGTCAGAAATGATCGATTTGTCGGTTTTGAGGCGGCGCAGGATGAAGGGGCTGACGCGGCCCTTGAGATCCCGCAGCGACGACATGTCGCCATAGCGCTCGATCGGTAGGCGATAGCGCTGGCGGAAGAAGGGTTCATCGCCGAGCACCTTGGGATTGAGGAAATCCATCAGTGCCCACAGCTCGCTGACGCGGTTTTCCACCGGTGTGCCGGTGAGGGCGATGCGGAAGCGGGGGCCGCTCTTGCTGCCCCGGCCGGGCCGGCCCAGATCCCGCGCCGCCATCGATTGCTTGGCGTTGTGGTTCTTGATCGCCTGGGCTTCATCGATCACCACGCCCTGCCAGTCGATCGCCTCCAGCAGTTCGCTGTCGCGCTGGAGCAGGCCATAGGTGGTGAGCACCAGATCCACCCCTTTGAGCGCCTTCTTAATCGCCTCAGGGCTGTTGGGCCGCCGCGGGCCGTAGTGCTCGTTCACCACCAGCTCCGGTGTGAAGGCCGCTGCCTCCCGCTTCCAGTTGGTTAGCACCGAGGTGGGCGCCACCAGCAGCACCGGCCGCTTCAGCTCTTCCTCGGCCTTGAGGTGCTGCAGGAAGGCGAGCAGCTGAATCGTTTTGCCCAGGCCCATGTCGTCGGCCAGGCAGGCGCCCTGATCAAAGCGGTGCAGGAAGGCCAGCCAGCCCAGCCCGCGCTCCTGATAGGGCCGCAGCTGGCCGGCGAAGCCAGGAGGCGCCGGCAGGGGATCGGGGGCTTTCTGCTGGTGGTATTGCTCGAGCACCGCCTGCAGGCGCGGGCCGGCGGTGAAGGCATGCACCGGCAGCCGCTGCAGGGTTTCGCCCTCGTTGCCGGTGATGCGCAGGGCGTCGTCGAGGCTGAAGGGCGGCTCGGCGGCGCAGAACTTCTCGGCGTTCTTGAGATCGAGCGGGCGCAGTTCGATCCAGGCACCCTTGTGCTGCACCAAGGGGCTGCGCTTGGCCGCCAGCTTCTCGAGGTCTTTGAGGGTGAGGGTGACGCCGCCGATCATGAAGTCCCAGCGCCACTCCAGGCTTTCGCCCAGGGTGAAGCCGCGGGACTTCTCCGGCAGTTCGGCCGTGATGGCCAGGCCGAGGCGGGAGGCCAGACC
>JBDKGF010000178.1:0-4462 GCA_039798305.1 Cyanobacteriota bacterium | reverse complement strand
CTCCAGGGCGATGCCACCCTCGACGAAACCCTCGAGGAAGCAGGCATCCACCAGTGCCGGGCACTGGTGGCAGCCCTGCCCAGCAATGCGGCCAACCTCTACGTGATCCTCAGCGCCCGGGGCCTGGCCCCGCGCACGCGCCTGATCGCCCGGGCCGACAGCGAGGAAGCCGAAGGCAAGCTGCGCCTGGCGGGGGCCGATCAGGTGGTGAGTCCCTATGTGGCCGGTGGCCGCACCATGGCCGCCACGGCCCTGCGCCCCTTGGCGGTGACCTTCATGGATCTGCTGGCGGGCAGCGATTGCGAGGTGGAGGAGTTTCAGCTCAGCGACGATCCCGAGCGTCTGGGCGATCTGAACGGCGCCAGCCTGGCGGAGCTGCAGCTTGGCCGGCGCAGCGGTGCACTGGTGCTGGCGATCCGCAATCCCCTCGCCAGTGCCATCAGCAGTGGTGCCCTGGAACCGCTGCTGGCCAACCCTGGCGGCGATGTGCGCCTGTCGCCTGGACAACTGCTGGTGGTGATGGGCAGCAAACAGCAGTTGCAGCGCTTCGGAGATCTGCTGGGCAGCGCCCTGGCTGGCTTCAGGCCGGCATGCTTTCCACGCCAGCCAGGGCTCAGATCTACGCTCGCTCGACCCGAGCCCTCCCCCGAGCCATGGCAGACGCCACCCCCCTCACCGGCCAGGTTGCCCTGGTGACCGGCGCCAGCCGCGGCATCGGTGCGGCCATCGCCAAGGAGCTGGCCGCTGCAGGCGCCACGGTGGTGGTGAACTACGCCAGCTCACCGGCCGCGGCTGAGGCGGTGGTGGCGGAGATCACGAGCGCCGGTGGCAAGGCCTGGGCCCTGCAGGCCAACGTGGCCGAAGAGGAGCAGGTGGAGAGCCTGGTGAAGGCGGTGCTGGAGAAGGAAGGGCGCCTGGATGTGCTGGTGAACAACGCCGGCATCACCCGAGACGGCCTGCTGATGCGGATGAAGAGTGCCGACTGGCAGAGCGTGATCGATCTCAACCTCACCGGCGTGTTCCTCTGCACCCGCGCCGTGAGCCGCTCGATGCTCAAGGCCCGCAGCGGCCGCATCATCAACATCACCTCGGTGGTGGGCCTGATGGGCAACCCAGGCCAGGCGAACTACAGCGCTGCCAAGGCCGGCGTGATCGGCCTCACCCGCAGCAGCGCCGCTGAATTCGCCAGCCGCGGCGTCACCGTGAACGCCGTGGCCCCCGGTTTCATCGAGAGCGACATGACCGCCGAGCTCGACAAGGAGCCGATCCTCAAGGCCATCCCCCTCGGCCGCATGGGCCAAGCCGCGGAGGTGGCCAGCGCCGTTCGCTTCCTGGCCGCCGATCCCGCCGCCGCCTACATGACCGGCCAGGTGCTGCAGGTGGATGGCGGCATGGTGATGCGCTGAGCGATCAGCTGCCCGGCTGCACCGGCTGGGCCAACTCCTCTCTGAGCCGCCGGATCCGCTGCAGCAGACGCAACCGGCGGCTGCGGGTCGTGATTGTGAGAAACAGTCGCAGGGGCACGTAGATCAGGGCCATGGCCAGGCCGAGTCCTACCACCACCAGAAAGGCAATCACGTTGCTGCCGGTGGTGGGGTCTCCCAGCACCTCGGTGAGCGGGCCATTGAGGCTGTCCGCCAGGGCGTCGCTGAAGCTCTCCTCCATGGAGCGAACCCTATCGGCCGTTGGGCTGGAGCGCATCGCTGCAGCCGCACCGATTCGGCTTTCCCCACAAGCCAGCCGCCACCCTGGCGTGGGAGCCTTTGGCCATTGCCTGCTCATAGCCCCGCGATGGCCAAGCTGCTCTCCTTCTCCGATGCCTCCCGCGCTTCCCTCGAGCGCGGCGTCAATGCCCTGGCCGATGCGGTGAAGGTCACCATCGGTCCGAAGGGCCGCAACGTGGTGCTGGAGAAGAAGTTCGGCGCTCCCGATGTGGTGAACGACGGCGTCACCATCGCCAAGGAGATCGAACTGGAGGATCCGTTCGAAAACATCGGCGCCAAGCTGCTGCTGCAGGTGGCCACCAAAACCAAGGACAAGGCCGGTGATGGCACCACCACCGCCACGGTGCTGGCCCAGGCCATGGCCCGTGAAGGTCTGCGCAACGTGGCTGCCGGCGCCAGCCCCGTGAACCTGCGCCGCGGCATGGAGAAGGCCCTTGCCCAGGTGGTGAGTGGCATCGAAACCCGCTCCAGCGCCGTGGCCGGCGACGCCATCCGTCAGGTGGCCACCGTGAGCTCCGGTGGCGATGAAGAGGTGGGCCGCATGGTGAGCGAGGCCATGGACAAGGTGAGCGCCGACGGCGTGATCACCGTGGAAGAGAGCAAGAGCCTGGCCACCGAGCTGGAGATCACCGAAGGCATGGCCTTCGATCGCGGCTACAGCTCCCCTTATTTCGTCACCGACGGCGACCGCCGCGTGTGCGAATTCGAGGGTGCGCTGCTGCTGGTGACCGATCGCAAGATCAGCGCCATCAACGACCTGGTGCCGGTGCTGGAGGCCGTGTCTCGCGCCGGCAAGCCCCTGGTGATTCTGGCGGAGGAAGTGGATGGGGAAGCCCTCGCCACCCTGGTGGTGAACAAGAACCGCGGCGTGCTGCAGGTGGCCGCCGTGCGCGCCCCCGGCTTCGGCGATCGGCGCAAGGCGATGCTGCAGGACATCGCCATCCTCACCGGCGCCACCCTGGTGAGCGAGGACCGGGCGATGACCCTCGACAAGGTGACCCTCGAAGATCTGGGAACCGTTCGCCGGATCACGATCAGCAAGGACGAGACCACGATCGTGGCCACCGGTGACCACCAGGCCGCCGTGCGCGATCGCGTCGCGGCCATCAAGCGCGAGCTCGACAACACCGATTCCGAGTACGACCGCGAGAAGCTCAGCGAGCGCGTGGCCAAGCTGGCCGGCGGCGTGGCGGTGATCAAGGTGGGTGCCCCCACCGAAACCGAGCTGCGCAACCGCAAGCTGCGCATCGAGGATGCCCTCAACGCCACCCGCGCTGCCGTGGAAGAAGGCATCGTGGCCGGCGGTGGCAGCCCCCTGGTGCAACTGGCCGCCGAACTGGATGGTCTGGCAGCCGGCCTCAACGGCGACGAGCGCACCGGTGTGGCGATCGTGCAGCGCGCCCTGGCAGCCCCCCTGCACCAGATCGCGGCCAACGCCGGCTACGACGCCAACGTGGTGGCCGATGAGGTGCGCCGCAGCGGCAAGGGCTTCAACGCCGCCACCGGCACCTACGAAGACCTGCTGGCCGCCGGCATCCTCGATGCCGCCAAGGTGGTGCGCCTGGCGCTGCAGGATGCCGTGTCGATCGCCGGCCTACTGCTCACCACCGAAGCGGTGATCGCCGACAAGCCCGAACCTCCCGCCCCGGCTGCTCCCGGCGGCGACATGGGTGGAATGGGCGGTATGGGTGGCATGGGCATGCCCGGGATGATGTGATCCCGCCGCGGCCGGCCTACAGCGCCCGCACCAGGCGGGCGTGAATCCGGCAAACGGCCAGGGCTTCACGGGGCGGATCTGAACAGAGCCGCCCCAGTTCCCGGTTCAGAGCCTGCAGTTCACCCACGGGCAGACCCGCCACCGGCGCCACCATCAGTAGCCCTCCGAGAGCCAGGGGCAGCATCGCGTGCATGTGCAGGGAGGTCATCAGCACCTCCTTCAAGACGCTTGAGACCCACTCAGTGTGAAAGCTGTGGGGCAGAACGCCCCCCAAACTTCAAAAAGCTTCCAGAGCGCGCCGGTAGGCAGCCACCTGCAGATCCACACCGGTGATGGCGGTGCCCACCACCACGGCATCTGCACCCAGGCTGCGGGCCCGCACCGCCTGCTCAGTGCTGGCGACGCCTCCTTCGCAGATCAGCACAGTGTCTGCCGGGAGCTGATCCCGGAGCTGCGGGATCAGCTCCCAGGCTGGCGGTCGCGCAGCCGCCGTGGCTTCGGTGTAGCCGTAGAGCGTGGTTCCCACCCACTGACAGCCCAGGGCAGCAGCCTGAAGGCCGTTGGCCAGGCTGTCGACATCCGCCATCAGCACAGCACCCAGATCGCCGCGCGCACGCTGCACCAGCTCTGCCAGCAGGGCACCATCCGGCCGCACGCGCTCGGTGGCATCGAGGGCGATCACATCGGCACCGGCGGCCCATACCGCCTGAATCTCCTGCCAGAGCGGCGTGATGTACACCGGGCTATCGGGATAGGTGCGCTTCCACAGACCCACGATCAACGCCTCAGGGCAGCGGCGCCTCACCGCACCAATGTGTTCGGGGCTCTCCAGACGCACGCCAACGGCACCGTTGTTGAGGCTGGCTTCCGCCATGGCGGCAATCACCTCGTTCTGACGCATCGGCGATCCCTCCGGTGCCTGAACCGACACGATCAGACCGCCCTGCAGCTGGGCACGCTCAGGCAGCACAGCGATCCTCCTGATCGGGAAGCCAGGCGCGGAGCTGAACCACCACCGGAT
>JBDKGF010000177.1:0-2701 GCA_039798305.1 Cyanobacteriota bacterium | reverse complement strand
CCTGATCCCACTGCCGATCACCCTGCAGGTGCCGGCGCTCCTGCTCACCGCCCTGGTGTGCGGTGCCCGCTCAGCCATGTTGGCGGGGGTGGCCTACATCAGCCTTGGACTGTTTCAACTGCCGGTGTTTCAGGCCGGAGGCGGGGTGAACTATCTGCTCGACCCGGGCTTTGGCTACATCGCCGGTTTCCTGCCGGCGGCTTGGCTGACCGGGCGCCTGGCCCGGCAGAGCGGCATGGACAACCTGCTGAGCCTCGCCGGGGCGGCCATGCTCGGGCTGCTGGTGCTGCAGCTCTGTGGCCTGGCCAACCTGCTGTTGGGGGGCCTGGTGGGCCGCTGGAACGGTGCTCTGCCGCAGCTGCTGATCAGCTACAGCTTCGGCCCGCTCGTGCCGCAGCTGCTGCTGTGTTGCGCCGTGGCCGTGCTGGCCCTGGGATTGCGGCGTGTGCTGCTGCTGGAATCATGATCCGACCGGTGTATCGCATCGCCCTGGCGGTGGTGGTGAGTGATCAGGTGAGCAAGCTCTGGGCGCTCCACCACCTCAGCGGCCGCGGCGTGCAACCGCTGCTGCCGGGCCTGCTGCAACAGCGGTTGGTGTTCAACACCGGCGCCGCCTTCAGCATGCTGGAGGGCAATGCCTTCGCTCTTGGCCTGGTCAGTGCGGTCGTCGCCCTGGGCCTGGTGTTCTGGATTCAGAGCAGCGGTGCCCTCAGCCGCTGGCAGAGCCTGGGGCTTGGCCTGCTGCTCGGTGGAGCGATCGGCAACGGACTGGATCGCTGGCGGCTCGGCAGCGTGGTGGATTTTCTGGACTTCGTGCCGATCCAGTTCCCGGTGTTCAACCTGGCGGATACCGCCATCAACCTGGCGGTGCTCTGCCTGCTGATCGATGTCCTGCGCCGGCAGGATGGGCGTGATGACCGCCCGGCCCGCTGAACTGAGCTGGACCACCAGTGGCCGCGGCGAACAGCGGCAACAGCTCCAGCCCGGCACCTATCGCATCGGTCGCGATCCGGCGGCGGAACTCTTCATCCAGGCTGGCGGCATCAGCCACCAGCACGCGTTGCTGGAGTGCGTGGGTGGTCACTGGCTGCTCACAGATCTGAACTCCACCAATGGGCTGTGGTGGCGCGGACGACGCATCCAACAGCTGCTGCTCTGTGATGGCGATCGCGTGCGGCTGGCCCCAGCCGGCGCGGAGGGAGGGGCTGAACTGCAGTTTCATCAACCCGCCCAACGGCCCTGGCGGTGGCTGCGCCGCTGGGGAAGCGCCGCAGCTGCTGTGCTGGCCGCAGGCGGCATAGCACTGCTGGGCTTGGCCCGACTGCAGGTCCCGGTGGGCGCGAGCCTGGGGGCCAGCCGCGGGCCACTGCTGCTGTTCGACGGAGCCGATCGACCGCTGATCTCCGCCGAGTCCGTCCAGCACGTTGAGCAGAACGACCTCGGCCGCTTTCCAGCTGCACTGATCAACGCCCTGCTGGCCAGCGAGGACAACCGCTTCTGGTGGCATCCGGGCATCGATCCGATCGGCACGGCCCGTGCCCTGTTCACCAACCTCAGCGGTGGGCGCGTGCTGGAGGGGGGAAGCACCCTCACCCAGCAGCTGGCGCGGAGTCTTCACCCGGAAACCGTGGGGCGCGGCGAAACCCTGGGGCGCAAATGGCGGGAGCTGTTGGTGGCGCTGCAACTTGAGGCCAGCCACAGCAAACGCGATCTGCTGCTGAGCTATCTCAACCGGGTGTATCTGGGGGTGGGTTGGGGTTTTGAAGATGCCGCCCGCCACTACTTCGGCCGCCCAGCCAGCGCACTCAGCCTCGAGCAGGCGGCACTGCTGGTGGGGTTGCTGCCTTCACCGAACGGCTTCAATCCCTGCACCGATCCGCAAGCGGCGCTGGATTCCCGTAACCGTGTGCTGCTGAAGATGGTGGAAGCGGGGCGGCTCAGCCAGGAACGGGCCCGGAGCGCCAGGCGACAACCCCTGCAGCTGCCCCCCCAGGCCTGCGGCGCGGGACCTCGACAGGCCGCCCAGCCGATGCCCTTCTACACCGACCAGGTGAAGCGCGATCTGGAGGCACTGCTGGGGGCGGATGTGGCCGCGGAAGGCCATTTTCTGGTGAGCACCTACCTCGACCCCCTGCTGCAACAGGTGGTGGAACGGCGGCTGAGCGCCCTGCTTCGCTCCAAGCCGGGGCCACAGCAGGGTGCCGTGGTGGTGATCGACAGCCGCAACGGCGGCATCCTCGCCATCGCCGGCGGGCGCGACTACAGCCAGAGCCAATACAACCGGGCAAGCATGGCCCTGCGCCAACCGGGCAGCACCTTCAAGCTCTTCCCCTATCTGGCCGCCCTGGAGATCGGTCTCCAACCCGGGGACGCGGTGGGCTGTGGGCCGCTGGAGTGGGGCGGACAGATCTTCGGAAGCAGCTGTGGGGGCAGCCTCAGCCTTCAGCAGGCCCTGGCCAGCTCCAGCAATACAGCGGCACTGCGGCTGGCCAGGCGTGTGGGCCTGGATCGGGTGATCGAAACCGCCCGCAAGCTCGGCATCACCACACCGCTTGAGGCCGTACCCGGCCTGGCCCTGGGGCAGGCGGAGGTGCGCCTGGTGGAGCTCACCGCCGCCTACGCCGCGGTGGCGAACCAGGGCATCTGGCATCGGCCGAGCACGATTCGACAACTCACCGATGCCGAACAGCAACGCAACCGG
>JBDKGF010000176.1:0-5006 GCA_039798305.1 Cyanobacteriota bacterium | reverse complement strand
CGGAGATGCGGATGCGCAGGTCGTCATCGATCTGCACGTGGGGCAGGCGGTTCTGGGCTTCCACAACCCGTGCCTGCAGGGCGTCCTGGGTGGTCTGTACGGCGTTGTTGAAGCCGTCGGGATCGTTGTCGAAGGCGGTGCGCTGATCCACCACCTGCACGCGCAGCTCCGGATCGCGCACGGTGCGCACTTCCACGCTCATGCCGAAGCGATCGAGCAGCTGCGGGCGCAGCTCGCCTTCTTCCGGGTTGCCGGAGCCGATCAGCACGAAGCGTGCCGGGTGGCGCACGCTCACGCCCTCTCGCTCCACGGTGTTCCAGCCGGAGGCGGCCGAATCCAGCAGCACGTCCACCAGGTGGTCGTCGAGGAGGTTCACCTCATCCACATAGAGCAGGCCGCGGTTGGCCTTGGCCAGCAGGCCGGGCTCAAAAGCTCGCACGCCCTCGCTCAGGGCCTTCTCGATGTCGATCGTGCCGCAGAGGCGGTCTTCGGTGGCGCCCAGGGGCAGGTCCACCATCGGCACCTGGCGCTGCTCGATTGGCAGCTGCTCACCGTGCTCAGCCCGTTGACGCACTTCGCTGCTCTGCAGGTCGGGGTCGTTGGGGGAGCTGTTGTACGGGTCGCCGGCCACCACATCGATCTCTGGCAGCAGATCGGCCAGGGCGCGGATGGTGGTGCTCTTGCCGGTGCCGCGGTCGCCCATGATCATCACCCCGCCGATGCGGGGATCGATCACGTTCAGCAGCAGGGCGAGCTTCATCTCCTCCTGACCCACGATGGCGGTGAAGGGGAAGACCCTGCGCTTGCGGGCTTGCATCAGTGGGAGGCGGCTGGCTGATCCGGGGATTGTTTCACAGGCAGCAGGCTGAGCACCTGCGGCGGTGTGGCATCGGCCGGGTAGATCAGCCGCACCCGCAGCTGCCGGCTGGCCCCCGGCGCCAGGCTCACCGTGCCCAGGGCCGGACCCTGCTGCCCCACCCGCTGCACCAGGTGGAAACTGCGCCGGCCGGCGGCTGCGCCGTTCTCACCGTCAAGCCCGCTGGCCTCCACCGTGCCGCGGAACATCACCGATTTGCCGGGCTCGGGATTGAAGCGCAGGCCGCCCTGGGCCTGATCGCTTTTCAGCGGTGATTCGAAGGCCAGCTCCAGCTGCACGGGCTTGCCGCCGGTGTTGCGCAGCGGAATCGCCAGGTTGTATTCCACGCCGTAGTTGCCATGGGCGGCCCAGGCGGTGCCGGGGTAGAAGGCCTTCAGTTCAGCCGTTTGCACCTGGCCAGTGCCCAGGCTTCCGCGCTCCAGTGAGGCGATCGGCCAGGAGATCGGGGCGCGGCTGGTGGAGAGGTAGGGCTTGCCGGGGTCGGTGATCGTGCCGTTCCAGGTATTGCCGATCTGCACCCCGCTCACGCGGGAATACACGATCCGTCCGCTGGCGCCGCGCGGGGTGGGTTGGTGCTCCTTGGGGCTGAGAGCGCCGTTCAGCAGCTCCGCCCAGCTGCCCGCCGCCGGAGGCTGATCCCCTTTGCCGTAGGCCGCCAGGGTGGCCAGGCTCACGGGGCCCGTGCTCTGCAGGCGCAACTGCAGGTTGCGGCCATTGAGCAGTGGATCAAGCCCCTTCACCGGGATGGGCAGCACGAGCAGTGTGCTCAGCTGTCCCGGCGTCAGGGTCCAGCGCTCGGGGATCAGCGCGTTGCGCTGGCGGGCCAGCAGTTCGGTGGCCACGCGGCTGCCGGGGCCGCTGTACACATGTCCGTCCTGGGGCATCAGCGCCGGCAGGGGCAGGAAGGGTGCTTCTGGTTGCTGCTTGTCGGTGGCCTGCGACAGCGCGGTGGAGCCGCCCAGCAGTTGCAGCGTCACCGGTTGGGTGCCGCGGGGCTCGGCCACCACTGCCAGCCAGAGGGTGGAATCGAGGCTGTCCGGTTTACCGGCATACACGTGGTGGCTGAACAGATCGAATCGACCGTTCAGGGCCACATCCAGGTGGGCATCGGGCTGGGGCCGGCTGCGACCTGGGAAGGTGGAGAGCAGGATCCCCGGCCCTGAGATCAGTTCGGGATTGTTGTCGTTCACCACCAGCAGCTGATCCAGGCCGCCGGGCAGCGGCGCCACGGTCTGAGGCCGAAGGATCGGTGCCGGCTGTGCTGGGGCCGCGGTGGTGCTGGCAGGCGGTGCGGCGGCCAGCAGCAGGGGCAGGATCATCGGGTTGCAGCGGGTGCGGTACCGCCCGGCTTGCCGATCAGGGCCCGTGCCACCTCGGCGGCCATGGCGCGGATCAGGTCGGTGGAGCGGGGGTCGTTGAAGGGACCTTTCACCATGAAAGCGGCCACGGCCCGCTGGCCGTTGGGCAGCTCGATCAGCCCGCCATCGGCATAGGCGATGCCGATGTCCCCGGTTTTGTTGAGCACGGTCACGCCGTGAGCCAGCAGGGCGCTGTCGGGGTCGGCGGAATCGCCGCCCAGGCCCATCAGCAGGCCCAGGGGCAGCAGGGTGTTGGTGCGGGAGGTGCCCATCACGCCGCGGAACAGATCACGCGCGCGCGGGCTGAGCATCTCGCCGGTATCCACCAGGGCGATCGAGCGGGCCAGATCCAGGGAGCTGGTGGTGTTGGTGCCGTCGAGGTCGGGCAGCCAGTTGTTCACCACCGTGGCAGTGAGGCCCATGGCCTGGAAGCGGGCGTTGAGGGCAACTTTTCCGCCGAGTCGCTTGATCAGCAGGTTGGTGGCGCTGTTGTCGCTCACCCGGATCATCTCGGTGGCCGCCTCCCAGAAGGGGAAGCGCGTGCCTACCGGTTTGTTGGCCATCCAGCCGGCACCGCCGCCGATCACCTCCTTGGTGAGGGCGAGGGGCTCGTTCCAGCGCAGTTTTCCGGCATCCAGTTCTTCCAGTCCGGCCAGCAGGATCGGCGTTTTGATCGAGCTGGCGGCCGGCATGGCTTTGTCGGGCTGCAGCTGAGCGAAGCGCCCGTCATCGAGCACCAGCAGATAACCGCTGGCCTGCAGGTCCTTGTGGCGTGCAGCCAGCTGAGCCCACTTCTGACTCACAGCGGTGAGTTCGGTTTTGGGCTCAAATCCCCCGAGGGCCATGCCGCGGGGCAGGGGCTGTGCGGTGGGAAGCAGGGCCGCCGGCGACTTGCCGGCGGCAGCTCGGTTGGCCCCGCCTGCCAACTGCGGCGCCAGCAGTTTCAAGGTGGTGCCGGTGATCACCCCCAGGCCGATTCCCATCACGGCCAGCCGCAGCACCAGGCGCAGCGGTCCCCCCCATCCCGGGGTGCTGCTGGAGCGGTTGGGGCGGCTCGCGCTCACGGGTGCTGCCTGTTGGCGGTCGGACCGGACGTTAAGGGGTCCCTCGCTGGGCTGCCCATCGCAGTTGACGCACCATGCCGCGCAGCAGCGCCACCTCCGGCTCCCGCACCTGGGCTCTCTGCAACAGCGCCCGCAGCTTGGCCATCCGTGCTGCCGCCGTGTGGGGGTAAAGGAAGCCCACCTCCAGCAGCAGGGCCTCGGCATCCGCTAGGGCGGCTTCGAGGGCGCCGCGGTTGCAGAGGTCCCCGTCACTGGCGGTGGGGTTGGTCGCCGCGGGCGGAGGCTGCGTGCGGCAGGCCTGAAGCTCGTGCAGGCAGATCGCCACCGCATGGGAGAGGTTGAGGGAGGCGTAGGCCTCGCTGGTGGCCAGGCGCACCACCCGGCCGGCCTGGAGCAGTTCGGCATTGCTCAGCCCCCGGTCTTCGCGTCCGAACACCAGGGCTGCCATCGCCTTGTCGCTGCTTCCCCTGCCGCTGTTGCTCTGGCAGAGCCAGCTCAAGGCCGGGCCCGGCTCGCTGAGCGGCAGGCTCTCGGTTTCAATCCGGCCGCTGGTGGCCACAACCCGTTGGCAGTCGGCGATGGCGGCAGCCAGATCGGGATAGAGGGTGGCCTGCTCCAGCAGAGCCTCGCCGTGCACGGCCATCTGCCGCGCTTCGGGGCCGCGATGGTCGCACCGCGGAGCCACCAGCCGCAGCTGCTCAATCGCGAAGTTGGCGCAGAGCCGGGCCACGCTGCCCACATTGAGGGGGCCTGCAGGCTCCACCAGCACCACCGCCAGGCTCATGTGAGCGTGTGCAGGTAGGCCAGCAGATCCGCCATGGCCTGGGGCTCGGGCTGGAACCGCGGCATCGGTGGGGTGCGGCCACTCACCACCTGCTGAATCAGCTGACGGTTGTTCTTGCGGCTGTCCACTCCATGCAGATCCGGACCCACCAGCCCCTGGGCGGCGATGCCATGGCAACCGGCGCAGTTGATCAGAAACAGCTGCTCGCCCCGTTCCGCCGCTCCGCTGAGCTGCAGGGTGCTGCGGGTGTAGGGATCGCTGCGGGCCGCCGGCAGCACCACCAGCGCTAACACCGCGACGCAGGCTGCTGCCAGCAGCACCAGGGCGGGAATCAAGCCGCGGCTGGCGCCAGCCGGCTTGGTGCTGTCAGGGGTGGACGAAGCAGTCACAGATGGTGTGGGCGGTTCGCGCTGGGCACGAGCGCGTGGAAGAATTGTGCAACCAACGCTGGTGTTTCACCCATGATCGAACCCCTGCTCTGCGGCATCGTGCTCGGTCTGATTCCCGTGACGCTCACCGGCCTGTTCGTGGCTGCCTGGAACCAGTACCGCCGCGGTAGCGCCCTGGGCGGCTGAAGCCCCCAGTTTTCGGTTCCTCAACAGGCAGCAGCCAGCATTAGAACTGAGCTGCTGCCATACCGCTTTTGCTTGAGCAGTTCCCAGCCCTCAAACGCCCCACCTGAGTGGGTGGGCAGGGCTGAAGAGCTGCATTCCATCAGCAACAACCCTTGGTTGCTCAGCCAATCGCCCTGCAGCACCGCTGCGGCGACGGCTCCATAGAGCCCGGCCGCGTAGGGCGGATCCGCGTAAATCAGATCGAACGGCGGCAGGGCAGCTGGGCGACCGGCCTCGAGCCAGCGCACCACCTCCTTGCATTCCACCTGCACCTGGGGCGTTGGCGTCAGCCCGGAGGTGGTGAGTTCG
>JBDKGF010000175.1:0-4819 GCA_039798305.1 Cyanobacteriota bacterium | reverse complement strand
GCGGACTCATCCGCTTCCTGATGTCAGCTTTGACAGCCTCGCTGTAACGCCGCACTGCTCATCTCCATACGCCCCCGCCGTGGTCCAGAGCACGGGCGACAACTTTCCTGACGGCGGGGGGCGGAAGCAGCCAGGAGCCAGGGCCAGATCAGCAGCCTGCCTGCAGCGCCTTGCGGGCCCATTTGCTACGAGCTGTGTCCACATCCACCGCGACGGGCCGGCGATCTCTTATCAACAACCTTGCCGCAGTCCGGCGGATGGGCTTCTTCGTTCAACTCACTGAAGCCATCGCCGAGCGCCAGTCGCTCCTAGTGACCGGGCTCGACCCCAACCCGGAGATGCTGCAGAACTGGGCCCTGCGGCATGGCATGGGCAACCGCTCCTTTCTGAGCCAGGCGCGCCATTGGATCAAGGCGGTGGTGGAGGCCACCAGCCCGCACGTGTGCGCGATCAAGGCCAGCCTCGGCTTCTATCAAGCCCTGGGACCGTTGGGCCTTGAGCTGCTGCTGGAGGTGCGCGATCTGGTGCCGCGGGATCTGCCGCTGATCATCGATGCCAAGCACGGCGATCTGAATTCCTCCACGGCCCTGGCCCACTACCTGTTCAAGGATCTGGGGGTGGATGCGGTGACCCTCTCGCCCCTTGCCGGGCAAGACATCGCCGCGCCGTTTCTGCTCTACGCCGATAAAGCGGTGGTGATCACCTGCCGCAGCTCCAACCCCGCCGCCAAACGCATCCAGTACCACCCCAGCGAGGGCGATCCGCTGTTTCTGCAGATCGTGCGCGAAAGCCAGCTGTGGGGCACGCCCGATCAGCTGCTGCTGGAGGTCGGCACCAGCGATCCGGCGGTGTTGGCCCAGGTGCGCCAGGCGGCGCCGGAGCGGGTGTTGATGCTCCGCAGTATCTGGAGCGAAGAGGAACGGCTCGATGGCCTGCTGGAAGCGGGGCTCAACCAGGCGGCCGATGGCCTGCTGCTGCCCCTGCCCCAGAACCTGCTGGTGGAAGACGACCTCAGTGAACAGGCCGAGGCGCTCAAGGGCCTGATCAACCGCCGCCGCCAGCGCTGGCTTGAGCAGCAACCCACCGAAGGCAACACCAGCTGCGATGTGTGGCTGGCATCGCCAAGGGACAAGCCCGGCGATCAGGACCCACTGGCGGAGCTGATCCTCGATCTGTTCGACATCGGCTGCCTGCTGTTCGGGGAGTACGTGCAGGCTTCAGGAGCGGTGTTCAACTACTACATCGACCTGCGCCAGATCATCTCCGACCCGAACCTGTTCCATCGAGTGCTCCACGGCTACAGCGGATTGCTGGAGCAACTGGAATTCGATCGCATCGCAGGAATTCCCTACGGCTCGCTGCCTACGGCCACCGGGCTCTCGCTGGCGCTGCACAAGCCGCTGATCTATCCGCGCAAGGAGGTGAAGGCCCACGGCGCCCGGCGCCTGATCGAGGGCGACTTCAACGAAGGTGATCGGGTGGTGGTGGTGGACGACATCCTGATCACCGGCGGCAGCGTGCTCGAGGGCATCGCCAAGCTCGAGAGTTCAGGCCTGGTGGTGAACGACGTGGTGGTGTTCATCGACCACGGCGGGCGCAAAGATCGCAAGGCGCGCGAACGGCTGGAGAGCCAGGGCTACCGGGTGCATGCGGTGCTCGACATCGAGCGCATCACCCAGGTGCTGCTGCAGGCCGGACGGCTATCGGCGGAGCAGGCGGCGGTGCTGGGCTGAGGATGGAGAGATGACCCACCGGCTCAAGCCGCTGCTGCTGACCGCCCTGGCCCTCAGCCTCAGCGCCTGCGCACCGAAACCCAAGCCCCCGGATCAACCGGCCAAGGATTCCGCTCAGCCCACCACACCGAAACCAACCCCGAACGCTGCAGCCACCACACCGCAGCTGCAGGAAGCCGTGCAGGCGGCCACGGATCTGTTCAACCGGGGCGAAAACGACCTGGCCTGTGAGCAGGTGAAGCGCGCCGAGGGGCTGAAGGGATCCAGCTCATCCGCCGATGCCGCGCTCACCCAGCAACTGAACGACTACCGACAGGCCTGCGAGCCCACCCCATGAGCGCGCCGATCGTGCTCGCCGAAGGGCTGAGCAAGAGCTTCCGGGTGGCCGATAAACAACCAGGCCTCTCGGGCACACTGCGCCACCTGCTGCGGCGCAGCTACCGCGAGGTGGAGGCGGTGCGGGATCTCCAGTTCACGATCCAGCCCGGGGAGGTGGTGGGCTTTCTCGGCCCCAACGGCGCCGGCAAAACCACCACGCTGAAGATGCTCAGCGGCCTGATCCATCCCAGCGCCGGGCGGGTGGAGGTGGCGGGCTGCCTTCCGCAGCGGCGCCAAGAGCGCTTCCTGCAGCAGATAACCCTGGTGATGGGGAATCGCCAGCAGCTGATCTGGGATCTGCCGCCGCTGGATTCGCTGCGGGTGAATGCGGCGGTGTATGGCATCGATCCGATCGAGGCCAAGCGGCGCATCCACGAGCTGGCGGAGATGCTCGAGCTGGGGGAGGAGCTGCAACGCCCGGTGCGCAAGCTCTCGCTGGGCCAGCGGATGAAGGCGGAGCTGTTGGCAGCGCTGTTGCACCGGCCCTCGGTGCTGTTTCTCGATGAACCCACGCTCGGGCTGGATGTGAATGCCCAGGCGCGGGTGCGCGATTTCCTGGCCGACTACAACCGCCGCACCGGCGCCACCGTGCTGCTCACCAGCCACTACATGGGCGACATCACGGCGCTGTGCGAACGGGTGCTCCTGATCCACCAGGGCCGGCTGTTTCACGATGGCTCGCTCGATGCACTCACCAGCCGATTAGCGCCCTGCCGCGAGGTGCGGTTGGAGCTGCGGCAGGTGCATCCGCGCGAGGCGTTTGAGGGCTTCGGCACGATCGAGGTGCATCAAGGCCACCAGGTGCGGTTGCTGATCCCGCGCGAACAACTCACCCAGCAGGTGGGATTGCTGCTCTCACGCTTTGAGGTGGTGGATCTGGAGGTGAGCGATCCACCGATTGAGGAGCTGATCGGTGGCCTGTTCCGGCAGCAGGGCTGAGATGGCACGCCGCAACGCTCTCAAGCCAATGCAACGCGCCCTGCGGATCGCCGCAGCGCTGCTCTCGAGCCAGTACGCCTACATGCTCGAATACCGCGCCGAGATCGCCCTCTGGGCCCTCTCGGGCGTGTTGCCGCTGATCATGCTGGCGGTGTGGCAGGGCTCCAGTGGAGCCGCCGCCGCGGGGTTCACGCCGCAGGTCTTAGGGCGGTATTTCCTGGCGGCGTTTGTGGTGCGGCAGTTCAGCGTGGTGTGGCTGATCCACGTGTTCGAGGAAGACGCGCTCCAGGGCAAGCTTTCGCCGCAGTTGCTGCAACCGCTGCAGCCGCTGTGGCGCTACCTGGCGGCCCATGTGGCAGAGCAGGCCACGCGCGTGCCGTTTGTGGCGCTGATGTTGGAGGCGGTGTTTGTGCTGAAGCCGGGGTTGCTGTGGCTGCCCTCACCCGGCCAATTGCTGCTCGGGATCGTGGCGATTCAGGCGGCGTTTGTGTTGCGCTTCCTGCTGCAAACGCTGGTGGCGATGCTCTGCTTCTGGAGCGAGCGGGCCGCCGCCCTGGATCGGCTGCTGCTAATTCCTTATCTGTTTCTCTCGGGGCTGGTGGCGCCGCTGGAGTCGTTCCCGCCGGCGGTGCGACAGCTGGCGTTGTGCACGCCATTTCCGGTGATGGTGTCGTTCCCCGCGAAGCTGCTGGCGGGCGAAAGCGTGGATGTCGGGGCTGGGTTTCTCAACCTCGCGCTCTGGTGCGCCGTGCTGTTCCCGTTGAGCCGGCTGCTCTGGCGGGCCGGTGTGCGCCGCTATTCGGCGATGGGGGCGTGATGGCTCAGCGTCTTCGCCGTTACTGGCGCAGCCTGCTCTGCTTCTGGGCCACCTCCCTGGAGGCGGAGCTGGAATACCAGCTGAACCTGGTGATCGAACTGCTGGCGGTGCTCGGCAACCTGGCGGGCAGCCTGTTTGTGCTGGTGCTGCTCGCCGGGCCCAGCGGGGAGCTGGGGGGCTGGAGTTGGAACAGCGCCCTGGTGGTGCTCGGGATCTACACGCTGCTCGATGGGTTCACCAGCTGCGTGCTGCAGCCGAACCTGAGCAAGATCGTGAGCCACGTGCAGAACGGCACCCTCGATTTCGTGCTGCTCAAACCGATCGATAGTCAGTTCTGGCTGTCGACCCGCAGCTTCTCCCCCTGGGGGCTGCCGGGCGTGATCGCGGGCCTGGTGCTGATCGGCTGGGCCCTGGTGCAGAACGGGCAGCCGCTGAGCACCGGGGGCTTCGCCCTGGCGGTGGCACTGCTGGTGGCCGGAGGCCTGATCCTCTACAGCCTCTGGTTTCTGCTGGCGGGCCTCTCGATCTGGTTCGTGAAGGTGTGGAACGCCACTGAGGTGCTGCGCTACACGCTGGTGGCCGGCCGCTATCCGATCAGTGCCTACCCGCCGGCGCTGCGGGTGGTGTTCACGCTGCTGCTGCCCGTGGCGTTTCTCACCACGGTGCCGGCGGAGGCGCTGCTTGGGCGAGCTTCAGCCGCATGGGCCCTGGGTTCGCTGGTGGCGGCGGCGGTCAGTTTGGTGGGGACGCGGCTGTTCTGGCAGTTCGCGCTGCGGCATTACACATCGGCCTCGAGCTGAAATGTGCATCCAACGGAGGAAAACCATGACGCCTAAGGAATCTCTGGGCAACAGGGGGTTGAGGGCTGCTTGAGCTCGACAGATCTGCTTCTTGCCTTAATTTGACCCTGGGGCCATCTCCCGATAGTTCTATCGGCTCGTTTTCACCCTTG
>JBDKGF010000174.1:0-4580 GCA_039798305.1 Cyanobacteriota bacterium | reverse complement strand
GCTACTACAGCCTGCGCTCGGAAATCATCTACTTCCTCAACCGCCAGAAGCGGGTGAAGCAATGGCAGGCCAAGCCCCACAAGGTGCTGGCACGCCATGGCCTCGAAAAGGTGAATCTCGATCTGGGCTTCATCCCCCTGGCGGCCTGTGCTCCGATGGCCGTGGCGGAGGCCAAAGGGTTTTTCGCCAAGCACGGCCTCGATGAGGTGCAACTCGTGCGCGAAACCAGCTGGCGCGGCGTGACCGATGGCCTCCTGGATCGCACCCTCGATGGCGCCCTGATGCCATCGGGGATGCCCACCTGGATGACAGCCGGTGGCCATGGCGGCGATCCAACCCCGATCGTGACGGCCCTCACCCTGAGCCGCAACGGCAACGGCATCACGCTGGCCAGCCGCCTGGCGGAGCTGGGGGTGAACAGCGTGGCCGACTACCGCGACTACCTGCTGCGCACCAACCGCGAACCCCACACCCTCGGGATCGTGCATCCGGCCTCGATGCACAACTTGCTGCTGCGCTACTGGCTCGCCTCCAACGCGATCGATCCGGATCACGATGTGAAGCTGCAGAACCTGCCGCCTGCCCAGATGTTGGCCGACCTCAAGGACGGCTCCATTGATGGCTATTGCGTGGGTGAGCCCTGGAATGTGCGGGCCGACCGGGAGGGCCATGGCTTCCCGATCGTGGGCGACATCGAGATCTGGTCTGGCCACCCAGGCAAGGTGCTCGGCGTGCGAGAGGACTGGGCCCTGGCCTACCCCAACACGCACATCGCCCTCACGAAGGCGCTGCTGGAGGCCTGCCGTTACTGCGCCGATCCCAACCACTGGGATGAACTGAGCGAGCTGCTGAGCGATCGGCGCTATCTCGGCATGAAGCGGGAGCTGATCCGCTTCGGCTCGACCCAGGCCTCGGGCGAGGAGCACAAGAGTGAACCGCACACCCTGTTTTTCGGTGCCGGCCTGAATCGCCCCAGCCGCACAGAGCACCTCTGGATTCTCAGCCAGCTGGCCCGCTGGAGCGAGATTCCCTTCCCCCGCAACTACGTGGAAATCCTGGAGCGGGTGTGCTCGGTAGGGGTGTACAGCACCGCGGCCAGAGAACTCGGCATCGAAGACGTGTCGTATCAGCGCACTGCCATCGAACTCTTCGACGGCGTTCCCTTCAACGCAGACGATCCGATCAGCTACATCAACGGCCTGTCGATTCACAAGGATTTCAGTGTGGCTGAAATTCCGATCGGTGTGCCCCGTGCACTGCCTGCCTAAGCGCTCATCTCTTCAGACCCTCTCCACTGAACGCCATGACAGCCACATCGCTCAAGCCGCACACAACACCTGCGGCCTCAACGCCTCTGCTCAGCTTCCAGAAGATGGGGCTGGCCTACCCCACGCCCAAGGGCCCCTACCCCGTTCTGGAGAACATCAATCTCGAGATCGAATCGGGCGAATTCATCTGTGTGATCGGGCACTCCGGTTGCGGCAAGAGCACGCTGCTCAACACCGTGTCCGGTTTCGCTAAACCCACCAGCGGCAAAGTGCTGCTGCATGGCCAACCGATCCAGAGACCGGGCCCCGATCGGATGGTGGTGTTTCAGGGCTACGCGCTGCTGCCCTGGCTCACGGCCTACGAAAACGTGGCCCTGGGCATCGAATCGGTGAAGCCCAACCTCTCAGCCCGCGAAACCCGTGAGCTGGTGATAGAGCACCTTGAACTGGTGGGGCTCACGGCAGCAGCTGAAAAAACGGTGACGCAGATCTCCGGCGGCATGAAGCAGCGTGTGGCGATCGCACGGGCGCTGGCGATCCGACCTGAAGTGCTGATCCTTGATGAGCCGTTTGGTGCCCTGGATGCCATCACCAAGGAAGAACTGCAAGAGGAGCTTCTCAACATCTGGAACACGCAGAAATGCACCGTTCTGATGATCACTCACGACATTGATGAAGCCCTGTTCCTCGCCGATCGCCTCGTGATGATGAGCAATGGGCCGGCCGCGGGCATCGGCGAAGTGCTCAACATCGACTTCCCGAGACCGCGCAACCGCGAGGACATCATGGAAGATCCCCGTTACTACGAACTACGCAACAACGCGCTCGACTTCCTCTACAACCGCTTTGCCCACGACGATGAATGAGGCTTGAGCCAGGGCTAAAGCTCCCCCACTCGCGCTCAGGTCTGGCCAACATTCGCAAGAGCAGGGCCCCTCAGCAGTGACCCTGCTCTTGCAGGTTCACTTCCAACAACAGGCAACCTTCCCTTGAGCTGGCACCCCAACCTCTGGCATCCCACCACCCAGGTGGCCACCAGTCCCGAGCCGTTGAAGGTGGTGCGTGCCCAGGGCTGCCAGCTGGAGCTCCAGGATGGTCGCCGCCTGATTGATGCGATCAGCAGCTGGTGGGTCACGCTGCATGGTCACGCCGAGCCGGCGATCGCCGCAGCCATCGGTCGCCAGGCCCTGCAGCTGGAGCAGGTGATCTTCGCCAACTTCAGCCATGAGCCCGCTGAACAGCTGGCCACACGGCTGGCGGCCCTCAGCGGCCTCGAGCGGCTGTTCTTCTCCGATAACGGCTCCACCGCCGTTGAGGTGGCGCTCAAGATCGCCTGGCAGTGGTGGCGCAATCAGGGCAGCGACCGCCGCCAGCTGATCGCCTTCGAGGGGGCTTATCACGGCGACACCTTCGGCGCGATGGCGCTGGGAGACCGCTCCCTGTTCACCGAGCCCTACGACTCCCTGCTGTTCGATGTCACCCGCATCGCCTGGCCCCACACCCACTGGGGCGATGCCGATGTGGAGGCCCGGGAAGCCGAAGCCCTGCAGCAGCTCGATCGCGCCCTCGACACAGCAACCGCCGCCGTGATCCTGGAACCCCTGATCCAGGGCGCCTCCGGCATGCGCATGGTGCGAGCCAGCTTCCTGCGGGCCGTGGCCGAACGGGTGAAGCAGCGGGGCAGTCTGCTGATCGCCGATGAGGTGATGACCGGCTTCGGGCGCACAGGTGCGCTGTTCGGCAGTCAACGGGCGGGCATCCAACCCGACCTGATGGCTCTCTCCAAGGGCCTCACCGGTGGGTTCCTGCCGATGGGGGCGACGCTCGCCAGCGAACGCTTGTACCGGGGCTTCATCAGCACAACCCCCGAGCACACCTTCTTCCACGGCCACAGCTTCACCGCCAATCCGCTGGGCTGCGCCGCCGCCCTGGCCAGCCTTGATCTGCTGCAGCACAACCCCGAGCGCTATCAGCAGTTCAATGCACGCCACATCCCTCGGCTGGAGGAGCTGGCCCAGCATCCGCTGGTGCAGCGGATCCGCTGCCAGGGAACCGTGGCCGCCTTTGAACTGGCGGCCGGCAGCACGGGTTACCTCAACCCGATCGGCAAACAGCTGCAGCGCCACTGCCTCGATCAGGGGGTGTACCTGCGGCCCCTGGGCAACGTGGTGTACTTACTGCCGCCGCTGTCGATCAGCGAGGCACAGCTGGATCAGTGCTATGCCGCCATCGGATCTGGACTCGAGGCCCTCAACAGCTGACAGCAAGCCTTGACGTCGCCCCGGCATCCGATACAAAAGCCTCACGGATGCCTGCGATCTGGCCATGCCTGACACCTTTGCCCTGCTGCTGGCCGCCGGCATCATCGGGACCTCGGTGGCCCTGGCCAGCGCGATCCTTTTCGATGAAGCCCGGGGCCGCCAACGCACGATCGAGCACTACCGCAGGATGGAGCGCGAGCGGATCCTGCGGGTGCGGCGTCTGCGCAATCAGGTGGAGCGGCAACCCAGCCGGGGACGCGGCAGCTGGGATCGTTACCTCGAGGGCAAGAACCAGCGCGCCGCCTGAGTTCAGCCCGGCAGGATCACCCGATCGATCACATGCACCACGCCGTTGTCGCACACGACATCGGCGGTCACCACGGTGGCGTTCTTCACCTCGAAGGGGTCCTTGCTGCGGATCGGAATCGGCGCGCCTTCGAGGCTGTCCCAGTTGTCTTCAGCCACCAACTGCTCGCGGCTGTAGGCACCGGAGAGCACGTGATACTTGAGGATCCGCGCCAACTGGGGCGGGTTATCCACCAACGTCTGCACGGTGCCCGGCGGCAGCGCCGCAAAAGCATCATCCACCGGGGCAAACACGGTGAAGGGGCCAGGGCCCTCCAGGGCCCCGCGCAGACCGGCGGCATCCACAGCGGCCAGCAGGGTGTTGAACACCCCCACGGAGGCGGCGGTTTCGAGAATCGAAGCCATCAGCGGTAGTCCTGGGATTGAATGTCGGGCAGGCGGGCCTCCGGCCGCAGGAAGCGATCCATCTGCGCCTCAAAGAAGCGCCGGTTCGCCATCAGATGCTCGGGGTTGGTGTCATCCAGCGGATAGAGCAGGGCGCAGCGCAGCGCCTGAATCACGGCCGAGGTGACGTTGTACATCGAGCGCTGGAAGGTAATCCCCAGCTGAATCAGCTCATCCTCTTCGCCGCGCTTGTGCTCCCGGTAGATCTCCTTGAGATAGGGAGGCAGGAAATGCAGCATGTCCTGCATCAGCAGGGTGGGAGGAATGCCGGCGGAACCCACGGGGAACACATCGGCGTAGA
>JBDKGF010000173.1:0-5424 GCA_039798305.1 Cyanobacteriota bacterium | reverse complement strand
CCAGATGGTAAAGGACCTGCGCACCCAGCACGAAACCACGGACGTGCAGGGCGTGATGGACGGCGACCTCGATCCCTTCATCCAGAGCCTGCTGCACGCCGGCGTGGAAGTGGCTGGAGGCGGCAGCGATGACTGATCCCCAACTGCCGCAGGCCCAGGGGGAAAACCCCAGCTTCACCAAGCTCGCCATGCGCAACATGGTGCGCAAAGGCAAGCTCAGCCTCACTCACTTCGGCCTGACCGCCCTGGGCTTCGTGGGCTTCATCGTGCTGGTGGCCTATCTGGGCCGCCCGCAACTCCCCGGCAGCTGAACGATGCCCTCCTCTGAGGCCAGCAACGTGCTGCCCGATCTCGATCTGGCCTTCGAAGCCGACGACAGCCTGCCGGGCGATCTATTGGCCGCCGCTGGTGATCTGGCCGATCCGCTCGCCGGTGCTGAGCTCTGGCACGAGCGCATCAACCAGTGGCTGAGCGCGATCGCGCCGGAGCTGCCGGCTGAACTGCAGGCACCGGCTTACAGCCTGGGGCTGAGCCTGGTGGGCGATGCCGAAATCGCCGAGCTCAACAGTGATTGGCGCAGCAAGACAGGCCCAACAGACGTGCTGGCCTTCGCCGCCCAGGACGACGGTCTGGATGACGCCCCACCGATCCCCATGCCCGACGGGGAAGAGGAAGCCCTCGAGCTCGGTGACATCGTGATCTCGCTGGAGACCGCCGCCCGTCAGGCACCGGATCACGGACACTCGCTGCCGGAGGAACTGCTGTTCCTGGCGACCCATGGCCTGTTACACCTGCTGGGTTGGGATCACCCCGACGACGCCAGCCTGACGGCGATGCTGACCAAGCAGGAACAGCTTCTCGCCGCCGCCGAGCAGCGGTAGGGTGCGGCCGGATACAGCCAGCGGGAGCCTTGGCGCATGCTTGTTCCCCAGGAACCCAGCCGGGAACCGAAGCCGATGCTCCGCGATCTGAACCGCGATAGCCCAAGCGCCAAGCTCGATCTGCCCAACAGCGTTGAATCACCAGACCGCGCACGGCGCCTCGGCGCCTGGACCGTGGCTGGTGATCTGCCCGCGAGCTTCCGCTACGCAGCCCAGGGCCTGATTTATGGCTTCCGCAGCCAGCGCAACTTCCGCATTCATGTGGTGACAGGCGCCGTGGTGTTCGCCCTGGGGCTTTGGCTGCAGCTGCCGCTGGCCCAGCTGGCCGTACTGGTACTCACCGTGGCAGCGGTGCTGGTGCTGGAGCTGATCAACACCGCCACCGAAGCCGTGGTGGATCTGGCCATCGGTCGGCGCTTTCACCCCCTGGCCCGCATCGCCAAGGACTGCGCTGCTGCCGCCGTGCTGGTGGCCGCCATCAGCTCGCTGGTGATCGCGGTGCTGCTGCTGTTGCCTCCGCTGCTGGTGCGCCTGGGCGTTTGAATGGGGCCTGGCCAGGCGCGGCGATGCTTCTCGTTCTCGACAACTACGACAGCTTCACCTTCAACCTGGTGCAGTACCTGGGTGAACTCGCCGCCGACCACCCAATCACCGAAGACCTCCGGGTAGAGCGCAATGACGCCCTGACCCTCGAGCAGATCCGTGCCATGGCGCCGGACGCCATCCTGATCTCGCCTGGCCCGGGGGATCCCGATCAATCCGGCGTGTGCCTGGAGGTGCTGCGGGAACTCAGCCCCACGATTCCCACCCTGGGGGTCTGCCTGGGACATCAATCGATTGCCCAGGTCTATGGCGGCAGGGTGGTGCGCGCCAAGGAGCTGATGCACGGCAAGACCTCGCCGGTGCTGCATGAGGGCCAGGGCGTGTTCGCCGGCCTGCCCAATCCGCTCACCGCCACCCGTTATCACAGCTTGATCGCCGAGCGCGAATCGCTGCCCGACTGCCTCGAGATCACCGCCTGGCTCGAAGACGGCACGATCATGGGACTGCGCCATCGCGCGTATCCACACCTGCAGGGGGTGCAGTTCCATCCCGAAAGCGTGCTCACCCAGCGCGGACATCAGCTGCTCAGCAATTTCCTGGCCCAGGCAGCAGCGGGCTAGGGTTCGGCGCACCCATCGCGGGCAATCCGCTCCTCCATGGCCCTGCGCAGCACCGTGGCTCTGCCGATCCGCATCCTGGCTGCCACAGCCGTGGCCCTGCCGCTGAGCGCCAGCGCCAACACCGGCGTCACGATCACCAGCTACGGCCACAGTGCCCTGTTGATCCAGGGCGGTGGAGCCACGGTGCTGCTCAACCCGTTCAAGGCCGTGGGCTGCGCCGCCGGCCTGGCGGAACCACGAGTCAGCGCCAATGTGATCCTGGCCAGCAGCCGCCTGCTGGATGAGGGAGCACCGGTGGCCAGCGGCCGCCTGCTCAACAGCCCCGGCTCCTACCGCGTAGCTGGCCTGAAAATCGAAGGCATCTCAGCCCCACATGACCGCTTCGGCGGTCGCCGCTTTGGCCAGTCCACCCTGTGGCGCTGGAAGCAGGGTGGACTGGAATTCGCCCATCTCGGCGGCACCGCGGCGACACTCAGCCCTGAAGATCGCGTGCTGCTGGGCAAACCCGATGTGCTGATCATCGGCGTGGGCGGCGGCGCCAAGGTGTACACCGGCCCTGAGGCGGCGGCTGTGGTGCGCGAACTCAACCCCAGGCGGGTGATCCCCGTGCAATACGTGAGCGGCACAGCCCCGAAGAACTGTGATCAGGGCAGCGTGGATCCCTTTCTCCAGGCCATGAGCGGCACCCCGGTGAAGCGGGTGGGCCGCGTGCTCAGCCTGCCCGCCAAGCTGAGCGAAGGCACCCAGATCGAGGTCATGCGCTGATCCAAGCGCTGATCAAGGATTCACTGCAGGCTGCAGGCCCAGCTACGGAACTTCAGACCGCAAGCGCTTCGATGCGCTGATAGGCAGCCCAGAAGCGCTGCATCTGCTCGAGCGTTCCGATACTCACCCGCAGAGAGCCATCGATGAGGGGCTTCCCGGTCATCGCCCGCACCAGAATCCCAGCCTCGCGCAGCTCCTGATCCACTGTGGCCGGATCACGCTGGGGCCAGAGCAGCAGGTAATTGCCACCCTCCACGTGGTGACGCACCCCGGCTGAACGCAGCTGCTCGCCCATCCAGGCCCGGGCTTTGATCACCTCAGCCACGTAAGCGTCCACGTAGGCCTGATCGTTCAGAGCCGCGAAGGCCGCGGTCACAGCGAAGCTGTTGATGTCGTAGGGGCCGGTGACCCGGCTGATCCGGTCCACCACAGCGGGATGGCCGATGGCAAAACCGATGCGTAAGCCAGCCAGGCCTGCGGTCTTCGCCAGGGAGCGCAGCACCAGCAGGTTGGGGGTGGCCTTGAAATCCGCGAGAGGCAACACGCTGTCGCCCGTGAACGCTTCGTAGAGCTCATCCACCACCACGAGGGTCTGCGGTGCTGCAGCCGCCAGCTCGAGGATCGCGGCA
Source organism: Cyanobacteriota bacterium (assembly GCA_039798305.1). Lineage (GTDB taxonomy): Bacteria > Cyanobacteriota > Cyanobacteriia > PCC-6307 > Cyanobiaceae > Vulcanococcus. The sequence continues at coordinate 1,986 of JBDKGF010000173.1, read as the reverse complement.
GGGGCCAGACGGGTGCCCGTGGGGTTGTTGGGATTGCAGATCAGCAGCAGCCGCGGCGGCTGACCGGAAGCTGATGAAAGGAGCGCGCGGCGAATCGCCTCCAAAGGAAACACGAACCCCTCGGCTTCGTAGGGGATGGCCTCGATCGCCATACCCTGCATCTGCGCGCAGGGGGTGTAGTAGCCAAAGGTGGGCGACGTGGTGAGCAACGTCTCACCGCGGTCGCCATAGGCATGGAAGATGGCGTGAATCGCGGCATCCACACCGTTGAACAGCCCCACCTGATCGGGCTGCAACGGCAGGCCCAGGTTGGCCACCACCGCCTCGCGCAGGCCGTCGTATTCGGGGTAGATGGCGATGTGATCAGCGGGGATGGCGTGCAAGGCCTCCACCACGCGGGGGCTGGGGCCGATCGTGTTCTCGTTGAAATCGAGCCGCAGCATCTGGCGCCGCCCCTCCAGCGGTGCGCTGTAGGCATGAAGGCTCTCCACCTCTGGGCGGGGCTGAGGGATCTGCACTCCGGCGGCGTTGCGGTCCTGCGTCATCCGATCACATCCGCTCGAGGGTAGGAATGCCCAGCAGGCCCAGTCCCAGTTTGAGGGTATCGGCCGTGAGGCGGCAAAGGGCCAGGCGCGAGCGCAGAGCAGCAGGCTCAGCCTTGAGCACCGGCACCTGGTCGTAGAAGCGGTTGAACACCTGGCTGAGCTCGAACAGATACGTACAGAGCCGGTTGGGCAGAAGTTCTTCCTCCACTTCTTCAATCACTGAATCGAACTTCAGCAGCTCACGCACCAGCGCCCACTCCTGGGGCTCGCTGAACTGCAGCGGCTCGCTGGCGCTACCGCTGCCGGACTCCAGATCACCGCCCTTACGGGCGATGCCTGCAATCCGCACCACCGCATAGAGCAGATAGGGCGCCGTGTTGCCCTGCAGGGCCAGCATCCGATCGAAGCTGAACTGGTAGTTCGTGATCCGGTTCTGGCTGAGGTCGGCGTATTTCACGGCAGCCAGTCCCACCGTGGTGGCCACGTGCTGAATGAAGGCCTCGTCTTCACTGCGGCCCTCCTCCTCCAGGCGGCGGCGCAGATCAGCTTCGGCGCGCTCCACCGCTTCATCGAGCAGATCGCGCAGACGCACGGTGTCACCCGCGCGGGTCTTGAGCTTCTTGCCGTCTTCCCCCTGCACCAGGCCGAAGGGCACATGCTCCAGCCTTCCGTCCTCCGGCACCCATCCGGCCCGGCGAGCCACCTGGAACACCCCGGCGAAGTGGTTGGCCTGGCCGGCATCGGTCACATAGATCACGCGGCGGGCGCCGTCGCCATCGGGGGCTGCTCCGAAGCGGTAGCGGATCGCGGCCAGATCAGTGGTGGCGTAGTTGAAGCCTCCATCACTCTTCTGCACGATCACCGGCAGGGGCTTGCCGTCCTTGCCGCTCACCCCTTCGAGAAACACGCAACGGGCGCCGTCGTCCACCACCAGCAAGCCAGCGGCGTCGAGGTCGGCAACAACGCTCTCCAGGTAGGGGTTGTAGAAGGATTCGCCGCGCTCGCTGAGGCGAATGTCGAGCCGGTCATAGATCTTCTGGAACTCACGGCGACTCTGATCACAAAGCAGGCCCCAGGCCTTGAGCGACACCGGATCGCCGCCTTGGAGCTTCACCACCTCTTCGCGGGAGGTGGTCTGGAAGGCCTCGTCGTCGTCGAAGCGCTGCTTGGCCTGGCGGTAGAAGACCACCAGGTCGCCCAGATCCACCGCATCGGCGGTGTTGAGCGCTTCGGGCGCCACCTCCTTCAAGTGGGTGATCAGCATCCCAAACTGGGTGCCCCAATCGCCCACATGGTTGAGGCGCAGCACCGGATGGCCGCGGAACTCGAGCACCCGCGCCAGGGAGTCGCCAATGATCGTGGAGCGCAGATGCCCCACATGCATCTCCTTGGCGATGTTGGGGCTGGAGAAATCCACCACCACCGGCGCCCCCTGATCCAC
>JBDKGF010000172.1:0-4826 GCA_039798305.1 Cyanobacteriota bacterium | reverse complement strand
CAAGCTCGCCCTCTGTGCGCCGCTGCTTGCCGCGTTGGCGCTGGTGGGCTGCGCCAGCGAGGGCGGCGGCATCCAGAGCCAGAAGCTCAATGGGGTGAAAAGCCGCGGCAAATTGATCTGCGGTGTGGATGGGAAGCTGCCGGGCATCAGCTTCGTGAGCCCCGACGGCAGCTATAGCGGCCTCGATGTGGATGTGAGTCGGGCCGTGGCGGCAGCCACCCTGGGCGATCCCAGCAAGGTGGAGTTCCGCGATCTCAATTCCAGTGAACGCTTTGCAGCCCTGGCCAGCGGCGAGATCGATCTGCTCTCGCGCAACACCACTTACACCCTCAGCCGCGATGCCTCCGGTGGCAACGGCCTCAGCTTTGCTCCCACCGTTTTCTATGACGGCCAGGGCGTGATGGCCCCCAAGGCCGCCGGCATCAACAGCCTCAAGGATCTGGCCGGCAAGCCGATCTGCGTGGAAAGCGGCACCACCACCGAGCTCAACCTGGCCGATCGCATGCGCGAGATCAAGGCCACCTACACCCCGCTCAAGTTCCAGACCGGCGATCAGACCTACGCCGCCTACCTGCAGGGCCGCTGCGTCGCGGTGACCAGCGATCGCTCCCAGCTGGCCGCCAAGCGCACCAGCTTCCCTGATCCCGCCGGCCACGTGCTGCTGCCGGAGGTGCTGAGCAAGGAACCGCTCACCCCCGTCACCGTGAATGGCGATCCGGGCTGGGCTGATGCCGTGCGCTGGACCATCTACGCCCTGATGCAGGCCGAGGAGCTCGGTATCACCCAGGCCAACATCGACACCAAGGTGGCTGAAGCCAAGGCCAACCCCAACCAGGCCGATCTGCGCCGCTTCCTGGGCGTGGAGGGCGACTTCGGTAAACAACTGGGCCTGCCGGCGGATTTCGTGGTGCAGGCCGTGAAGGCCGTGGGCAACTACGGCGAACTGTTTGAGCGCAACGTGGGCCAGGGCTCCAAGCTCAAGCTTGAGCGCGGCCTCAACCGGCAATGGAGCGACGGCGGCCTGATCTACTCGCCGCCCTTCCGTTGATGCCCTCTTCTGCGGTCACCCCCTGGTGGCGGAACCGGCGGCTGATTCCCTGGCTGGTGCAAGGCATCACCGGTCTGGTGGTGCTGGTGGTGGTGGCGTTCCTGGTGGGCAACCTGGTGCGCAACCTCGCCAATGCCGGCCTGCTGCTGAGCTGGAGCTGGCTGGGCAACCCCGCCGGTTTCGACGTTTCGGAAACGCTGCTGCCCTTCAACGCGGAGCTGCCCTACTGGCGTGCCCTGCTGACCGGGCTGGTGAACACCCTGCGGGTGGTGCTGGCGGGGCTAATCGGTGCCACGGTGCTGGGAACGCTGATCGGCGTGGCGGCCTTCAGCAGCAATGGGCTGCTGCGGCGCCTGGCGCGGGTGTATGTGGAGCTGATCCGCAACATCCCGCTGCTGCTGCAGCTGGTGTTCTGGTATTTCGTCGTGTTCCTGTCCCTGCCCGGGGGCGAGCAGGCGATCCAGCTGCCGGGGGTGGTGCTGGCCAAATCCGGACTGTTTCTCGGAAAGCCCGAGCTGATCGATGGGGTGTGGCACGGGCAACTGCGGCTCACCGTGGAGTTCGGAGCGCTGCTCACCGGCCTGGTGGTGTACACCGCCGCCTTCATCGCTGAGGTGGTGCGCGGCGGGGTGGCCTCCGTGCCGCCAGGCCAGTGGGAAGCCGCCCGCTCCCTGGGGTTCTCACCGCTGCAAACGCTGCAGCGCATCGTGCTGCCCCAGGCGCTGCGGGTGATCGTGCCGGGCCTCAACAGCCAGTACATCTCCCTGGCCAAGAACTCCTCGCTGGCGGTGGCCTGCGGCTACACCGACCTTTATTCCGTGGCTGAAACCACCCTCAATCAAACGGGCCGTGCCGTGGAAGTGGTGCTGATCCTGCTGGGGTCCTACCTGGTGATCGATCTCTTGATCTCGGCGCTGATGAACAGCGTGAACAGCTGGGTGCAGATCAAGGAGCGCTGATGCCATCCCCTTCTCTCTCCTTCGCCCGCCTGCGCCGCGAACTGTTCGCCACGCCTCTGGACGGCGTGATCACCCTGGCGCTGGTGGGCTTTCTGCTGGCCGTGGGCACAGCCTTCCTGCGCTGGGTGCTGTTTCAGGCCCAGTGGGCCGTGATCCAGGCCAACACCACCCTGTTTGCGGTGGGGCGCTATCCGATCGAGCAGCAATGGCGCCTGTGGCTGCTCACCGTGCTGCTGGCCGCCGCCAGCGGCCTCAGCTGGGGCCTGCTGCGCGGCAAGGGCGCCTGGCCCCGCAACGATCAGCTGGCGGCGGGGATCCTGATCGCCCTGGCGGTGATCGGCAGCTGGGCCCTGAAGCTGGAGCTGCCGATTCAGCTGCGCTGGTGGGGCATCACGGCGCTGCTGCTGGCAGTGCGCTGGGCGGCCGGTCGCTGGAGCCAGGCGCTGCCGGCGCCGCTGCTGCGGCTGGTGCCGTTGGTGTGGCCGGTGCTCTACCTGGTGGGCATGGTGCTGATCAGCGGCGGCCTGGGCCTGATGCGCGTGCCACCGGGTGAGTGGGGCGGGCTGCTGCTCACCCTGCTGGAGGCCAGCTTCGCGATCCTGCTCTGCTTCCCGCTGGGCATCCTGCTGGCCCTGGGCCGCCGCAGCGAACTGCCGCTGCTGCGCTGGGGATCGGTGCTCTACATCGAGTTCATCCGCGGTGCACCGCTGATCACCCTGCTGTTCCTGGGGCAAAACATCCTGGGCTTCCTGCTGCCCGGCGGCCTGGCGCCGGATCGGGTGTGGCGGGCCGCCTGGGTGCTCACCTTCTTCGCCGCGGCCTATGTGGCCGAAGCGGTGCGCTCCGGCCTGGCGGCCCTGCCGCCGGGGCAACTGGAAGCGGCCCGCTCCCTGGGCCTGCCAATGCACCAGGCCCTGATCCATGTGGTGCTGCCGCAGGCGCTGCGGGTGGCGCTGCCGGCCACGGTGGGCCAATTCATCACCCTGCTGCAGGACACCACCCTGCTCTCGCTGATCGGCCTGCTCGATCTGCTGGGCACCGCACGCACGGTGATGGCCAATCCGGAATTCCTGGGCAAGAACGCCGAGGTGTATCTGGTGCTGGCCGTGCTGTTCTGGTGCTGCTGCGCTGCCCTGGGCCTGGGCAGCCGCGCCCTCGAAACCCGCCTCAATCCCCTCGCCACATCGAAGGCATGACCAGCCCTGCAGCCCTCCCCGTGATGATCGAAGCCCGCGGGGTTGAGAAGTGGTACCCCAACGGCTTTCAGGCGCTGCGGGGCGTGGACCTCACCGTGCACCAGGGCGAGGTGGTGGTGATCATGGGCCCTTCGGGCTCGGGCAAGAGCACCTTCATCCGCACCTTCAACGCCCTGGAGGATTTCCAGAAGGGCTCGATCGTGGTGGATGGGATGCCCCTCTCCAACGACGTGCGCAACATCGATGCGATCCGCCGGGAGGTGGGCATGGTGTTTCAGCAGTTCAACCTCTTCCCCCACCTCACGGTGCTGGAAAACCTCACCCTGGCGCCCACGCTGGTGCGGCAGCGTCCCAAGCGGGAAGTGGAGCAGCAGGCACTTGAACTGCTGGAGCGAGTGGGCATCCACGAGCAGGCCCGCAAATACCCCGGCCAGCTCTCGGGCGGCCAGCAGCAGCGCGTGGCAATTGCCCGCTCGCTCTGCATGGAGCCGCGGATCATGCTCTTCGATGAACCCACCAGCGCCCTTGATCCCGAGATGGTGCAGGAGGTGCTTGAGGTGATGCAGGAGCTGGCCAGTGATGGCATCACGATGGTGGTGGTGACCCACGAGGTGCGCTTTGCCCGCAAGGTGGCCAGCCGCGTGGTGCTGATGGCCGATGGTCAGGTGGTGGAAGAAGCACCGCCGGAGCAGTTCTTCACCAACCCGCAACACGAGCGCAGCCGCCAGTTCCTCAGCCAGATCTCCTGAGCCACCCCGGCTGAGCGCCAACCAAAAGCCCCCTCAGCGCATCGCTGGGGGGGCGAGAACCAACCAGAACCTTTGAACTTCAGAGAGCGGCAGCGCCGCGGTCGCCGGTGCGGATGCGCACCACGTCATCCACGGGGGAGATGAACAGCTTGCCGTCACCGATTTCACCGGTGCGGGCTGCTTCACTGATGGCGGTGATCACAGCTTCCACCCGGTCATCGTCAACCACCGTGGTGATCTGCACCTTGGGGATGAAGTCCACCCGGAACTCATTGCCCCGGTATTTCTCCACCTGCCCGCGCTGACGGCCGAAGCCGCGCGCCTCGCAGATGGTCATGCCCTGCACATCGATGGCCACCAGGGCGTTCTTCACAGCATCCACCTTGCTGGGACGCACGATCGCTTTGATCTGTTTCATCAGCTTCGAGGCTTCAATAGGTCATGGGGTCGTAGGCCTCTTCGCCATGGGCCACGAAGTCGAGTCCACGCTCTTCCTGTTCAGGGGTGACGCGCAGACCGCAGGTGGCACCCACGATCCAGAGGATGATCGCGGTGCCGATGCCCACGAAGCCGTAGGAGATCAGCACCACTTTGAGGTGAGCGCCGAACAGGGCAGCGTTACCACCCTTCTCGAGCAGTTCAGCGGCTTTGGGGAAATAGTCGGCCGACACCAGTGCAGGCACGGCTAAGGCACCGGTGAGCAGGGCACCGACGGTGCCGCCAACGCCATGAACGGCGTAGGCATCCAGGGAATCATCGAAGTTGATCGCGGCCTTCACCTGCACAGCGATGTAGCAGGCACAGGACGTGGCCACACCGATGATCAGAGCCTGGGGCATGTAGACGAAACCTGCGGCCGGGGTAATGCCCACCA
>JBDKGF010000171.1:0-5591 GCA_039798305.1 Cyanobacteriota bacterium | reverse complement strand
CGGCCCACACGCTGCCTGATCCGAGCAGCCCGCCCGATCAGCGCTGGCTGGCGGCCCAGAGGCGGGTGGGCAGACCCCACACATAGATGAAGCCCTCGGCGGCGCGGTGATCGAACTGATCACCGGCGTCGTAGGTGGCCATGTCGGGCACGTAGAGGCTGTTGGCGCTGCTGCGGCCCACCACGGTGGCGTTGCCCTTGTGCAGCTTCACCTTCACGCTGCCGTTCACCGTGCGCTGGGTGCGCTCAATGAAGCCATCGAGGGCGTCCTTCAGTGGGCCATACCAAAGGCCCTGATACACCTGATCCGCCCACTGCTGCTCCAGCTGACGCTTGCTGCGCAGCACATCGGCGGCGAGGGTGAGGCTCTCCAGCTCCTGGTGCGCCTTGATGAGCAAGAGCAGGCCGGGAGTTTCGTAGATCTCACGGCTCTTGATACCCACCACCCGGTTCTCGATCATGTCGAGTCGGCCGAAGCCGTGGCTGCCGGCCAATTCGTTGGCGCGGCGGATCAGGCTCACCGGATCGAGCTGCACCCCATCGATGCTCACGGGATTGCCGTTCTCAAAGCCGATCTCCACCACCTGGGGCTGATCGGGAGCGGCATCCACGCTCACGGTGAGGGCATAGATCTCCTCGGGCGGCTCCACGTTGGGATCCTCGAGGGGGCCGGCCTCAATCGAGCGGCCCAAGAGGTTGAGGTCGATCGAATAGGGCGACTTCTTGCTGACGGGCGAGGGGATGCCACAGCGCTCGCCATAGGCGATGGTTTCCTCGCGGCTCATGCCCCACTCCCGGGCGGGGGTGAGCACCTTCAGATCGGGGGCGAGGGCGCCGATGGCCACATCGAAACGCACCTGGTCGTTGCCTTTGCCGGTGCAACCGTGGGCCACCGCATCAGCGCCTACCTCGCGGGCAATCTCCACCAGGCGGCGGGCGATCAGCGGGCGCGCCAGGGCGGTGGAGAGGGGATAACGACCCTCATACAGAGCATTGGCACGGATCGCCGGGAAGGCGAACTCCTTGATGAAGGGCTCGATCAGGTCGCCCACGATCGACTGGCTGGCACCGGAATCGAGCGCCTTCTGGCGGATCGGCTCGAGCTCATCGCCCTGGCCCAGGTCGGCGGCGAAGGTGATCACCTCCTCCACGCCCCACTCGTTTTTGAGATAGGGGATGCAGACGCTGGTGTCCACACCACCGGAATACGCCAGTACCGCCTTCTTGGCCCTGCCCATCAACGCTCTCCGTGCGCGCAATCGATCGATTCTCCACTGTCGCGGTGGCGCCGCATCCGCGCGATCAACAGGGCCGCCATCAGGGCTGGCGGCAACAGCACCAGCAGCAGTGCCCGCACCGCCGGCCGGCCGGGATCGGCCTGGGCCCAGGCCTGCTGCAACAGGGGCGTCGGCCAGCGCCAGCCGGCAGCCACCAGCAGAGCGCTCAGCGCAAGCGCCAGGAGCCAGGGCCCCAGTAGCGAACGCCAGACAGGAGCAGCAGAATGAGTCAGAACGGGCTGGACGGAGACTCCGATAGGATGGCGGATTGGCCCACGCCGGGGTGCAAGCCCAGCCGCCAGCCGTCCGCGCCATAGCAGCCTTAGCCGTCAGCAATGAGCAGCAATCTCAGCACAAGCCTCAGCCAGCTGGATGGGATCAACCCGTCGCTCACCCGCTACGGCCGCAACGAGCCGGCACCGGTGCTGCCCCTGCGGGAAGAGCCCGATCTGCTGAGCTGGCTGGAGAGCAGCGGCCGTCTGGTGGCTGATGAGGAAACCGCCAGCAGCGATGTGAGCACCGTGGAAGAGGAAGAGCTCTCCGCACTGATGGGCGAGAAAGAGGACTACAACGCCGCCGACGAGCAGAGCGAGGAAGATTGGGAGGACTGAACGTCCTCAGCCCCTTGATCTCCCCCACCAGGCTGATCGCCTCCATGCCCAGCAACAGCCGCTCTCTGGCGCTGTTGCTGGGTTTGTTGCTGTTGGGGCTCAGCGCCCTGTGCGACTGGTTCAGCCAGGCGCCCCAGCTGGCGCCACCCCTTGTGATCAGCGCAGTGGTGAGCGCCGTGATCTGCGCCTGGGGTGTGCCGCAGCTGCGGCGACTGAAGCTGGGTCAGGTGATCCGCGAAGAAGGGCCGCAGGCCCACCAGAGCAAAGCGGGCACCCCCACCATGGGCGGCCTGCTGGTGGTGCCGGTGGGCGTGATCGCCGGAGGCCTGGTAGCGCCGGCCGATCAACGCCTGCTGGCGGTGGCCGCGATCACGCTGGCCACCATGGCCATCGGAGCGGTGGACGACTGGCGCAGTCTGACCAAGCGCCACAACACCGGCCTGAGCCCCCGCGGCAAGTTGCTGCTGCAGAGCCTGAGCGCGATCGCCTTTCTGGCCTGGGCCCACTGGGACCAGCAGCTCGCTTCCTTCATCGCCCTGCCGCTGGGCTGGGTGCTGCCCCTGGGCTTGCTGATCCTTCCCCTGGGCCTGTTCGTGTTCCTGGCCGAGAGCAACGCCACCAACCTCACCGATGGGCTTGATGGCCTGGCGGCCGGCTGCGGCGCCATCGTGTTCAGCGGCCTCGGCATCCAGCTGATGCTGCGGGGCCACGAAGGCGATCCCGCAATGGCGGGCTTCTGCGCAGCCATGGCCGGCTGCTGGCTGGGCTTTCTGCTGTTCAACCGCCACCCGGCGCGGGTGTTCATGGGCGACACCGGTTCACTGGCGATGGGTTCGGCCCTCGCCGCGGTGGCGCTGCTGAGCAACAGCCTCTGGCCGCTGCTGCTGATGGGCGGTGTGTTCCTGGCGGAGTCGCTGTCGGTGATCGTGCAGGTGTGGGTGTTCAAGGCCACCAAGAACCCCGCCACCGGCCAGGGCCAGCGCGTATTCCGCATGGCCCCGCTGCATCACCACTTCGAACTGGGCGGCGCCAGCGAGCAGCAGGTGGTGGTGGGCTTCTGGCTGATCAGCCTGATACTGGTGGTGCTGGGACTGGTGCTGCTTCCCTGATGGCGTACTTCACCTGGAAGGAAGCGGGCCTCACCGCTGATTGCGCCAGCCTCGAGGCGATGGCAGCGCGGTTTGAGGAAGCGGCCGCCCTGATGCGCCGGATGGCCGACGAGGGTTTCGTGCTGGAACGCCACAGCGATGGTCAGCACATCACGCACAGCGATGCCTCGGTGTTTGCCGCCTATGGCTTCATCGATGAACAGTCCCCGGTGCGGCAGCTGAACCTGATCGATCCGGCCTGACCCGCCGCAGGCCTCTCAACCCGGACGGCGCAGGTAGCCCACCAACCAGACCACGATGAAGGCCAGGGCTGAGATCCCCAGATACACCAGGGTCCAGCGCTGCAGGGTCTCGATGCTCAGACCATTGAGCAGGCCATCAGCCGCATCGCCGGCGGTGGCGTAGGCCAATGGGAGGAACTGCAGCACAGGAAGGCGCCGGGGCAGGATCGAGGCAGTCTCTCGCCTCAGCCGCGGCCATGGCCAGCCCCACCTTTCCGCGCACCCTGATGCTGCTGGGCAGCGGTGAACTCGGCAAGGAAGTGGCGATCGCCGCCCAGCGCCTCGGCTGCCGGGTGATCGCCGTGGATCGCTATGCCGGCGCGCCGGCGATGCAGGTGGCCGATCAGGCCGAAGTGGTGGCGATGACCGACCCGGAAGCCCTCAAGGCCGTGGTGCGGTGCCATCAGCCCGACGTGGTGATTCCGGAGATCGAGGCGCTGGCGGTGGATGCCCTGGCGGAGCTCGAGGCCGGCGGCATCACCGTGATTCCCACCGCCCGGGCCACGGCGGTCACGATGAATCGCGATCGGATCCGTGATCTGGCCGCCAGCGAGCTGGGACTGCGCACGGCCCGCTTCGCCTACGCCGAAAGCGCCGAGGAGCTGGCCGCCGCCGCCGCACCGCTGGGCTGGCCGGTGGTGGTGAAACCGGTGATGAGCTCCTCCGGCAAGGGCCAGAGCGTGGTGGACGGACCCGAAGGCATCGAGGCTGCCTGGGAGGCGGCCATGGCCGGCGCCCGCGGCAGCGGCGTGCGGGTGATCGTGGAGGAGTTTCTGCGGTTTGAGCAGGAGATCACCCTGCTCACCGTGAAGCAATGGGACGGGCCCACCCTGTTCTGCCCGCCGATCGGTCACATCCAGGAGCGGGGCGACTATCAATGCAGCTGGCAGCCGGCCCACCTCGACTGGGATCAGCTGGCCGCCGCCCAGACGATGGCGCGCCAGGTGACCGACAACCTCGGAGGTGCCGGCCTCTTCGGTGTGGAGTTCTTTGTGTGCCGAGGTGCCAGCGGCAACAGTGAAGTGGTGTTCTCCGAGCTCTCCCCCCGCCCCCATGACACCGGCCTGGTGACTCTGGCGGGCCAGAACCTGAGCGAATTCGAACTGCACCTGCGGGCGGTGCTCGGCTTGCCGATCCCGGAAATCCGCTCCACAGGCCCGGCCGCCAGCCGCGTGATCCTGGCGGAGGCGGCCAGTGACAGCGTGAGCTTCAGCGGCCTCGAGCAGGCACTGGCGGAGGTGGATGTGCAGGTGCTGTTGTTCGGCAAGCCCGATGCACGACCCCACCGGCGTATGGGCGTCGCCCTGGCCAGCGGCGCCAACCTGGAGGAAGCCCGCCAGCGCGCCGACCAGGCCGCGGCCGCGATCACGGTGTCGCCAGGCCGCTGATCCAGCTGGGCGAGAGGCCCAGATGCCCCTGGCCACAAGGGAAGACGCGCGATACGGTGCGGCCACGCACACCGTCCATGTCGCAGGCACAGCCCAATCCCGCTCCTCGCCGCCGCCACTCCCGCGGCCGGTTGAAGCCTGTGGAGAAACAGGAACGGCAGGGCCGGCGCAGCGCCGCGGCGGCCCGCCAGGCCACGGTGACCCCGATGGAACCGCGGCGGCGCACCAAGACCGCGAAAGGGGGGCTGCCGCGACTGCCCCTGTTCCTGGCGGGCATCGGGCTGGGCTATGGCCTCAACGGCCCGATCCCCCATCTCGCCACTGGCCTGCTCGCCGGACTGCACCACCCCAGCAACGTGATCGGTTCCCTGGTGGCACCAGCCGGCATGGGTGACCGGCGCATCGTGGTGATGGGCACCGACCATGTGAGCACCAACACCGATGTGATGTTCACCGTGCAGCTCCGCGATGGGCGCACCGAGCTCACTCAGGTGCCGCGCGACACCTTCATCGAATCGGACCGCTACGGCGTGATGAAGGCCAACGCCCTCTACAGCAGTGGCGGGCCGGAGATGGTGAAGCAGGAGCTGAGCAAGCTGCTGTCTGCCCGGGTGGATCGCTATCTGGTACTCAACCTCAACGCCGTGCAGCGCCTGGCTGACGCCCTTGGTGGCGTGGAAGTGGATGTGCCGAAGCGCATGTATTACGTGGACAACAGCCAGGGTCTGTACATCGACCTTTATCCGGGCCGACAACTGCTCAAGGGAGAAGCCCTGGAGGGATTCCTGCGCTTCCGCCACGATGAGCTCGGTGACATCGGCCGGATGGAGCGGCAGAAGCTGGTGCTCAAGGAGGTGTTCAAAAAGCTGGCCAATCCCGCCATGGCCACCCGCCTGCCGGAACTGATGAACATTGCCGGCAAAGAC
>JBDKGF010000170.1:0-3299 GCA_039798305.1 Cyanobacteriota bacterium | reverse complement strand
GCTTCAGGATCGGCTCCCAATCGGGATCGGTGCGCTCGGTGATCAGCAGATCACCCGGCTCGAACCGCTGGATTTCCGAGGGGTGGCGCAGGATGCGGGCCCGGCCGCTGCTCACGGAAGCGCCGATGGCCCGGCCCGTGCAGAGCAGTTCAGCGTTGTGGGGTTCAAGCTGCCAGCTGCGCAGCAGTGTGCTGCTGCGGCGTGATTCCACCGTTTCTGGCCTGGCCTGCAGGATGAACAGCTCGCCGCTGCTGCCGTCCTTGGCCCACTCGATATCCATCGGGGTGGGTTGGCCGCGGCGTTCGCTGTAGTGCCTCTCAATCAGGCAGGCCCAGCGCGCCAGTTGCAGCGCTTCCGCCTGGCTGAGGGCGTAGCGACTGCGCTCGGCCGCGGGCACCGCCTCATTGCCGGTGGAGCCCTCGGCTCCATACACCATCCGGATCGCCTTGCTGCCCAGTCGCTGGCTCACGATCGGCGCGAAGCCCTGTTCCAGGGTCGGCTTGAAGATCAGATACTCATCGGGGTTCACCGCACCCTGCACCACGTTTTCGCCCAGGCCGTAGGCGGCGGTGAGCAGCACGGCGTTGCGGAAGCCGGTTTCGGTGTCGATGCTGAACATCACCCCCGAGCAGGCCAGATCGGAGCGCACCATGCGCTGCACACCGATCGAGAGGGCCACCTCGAAGTGATCGAAGCCGTTGATCTGCCGGTAGGAGATCGCCCGGTCGGTGAACAGGGAAGCGAAGCAGCGCCGGCAGGCCGCCAGCAGCGCCGGCTCGCCAGCCACGTTCAGATAGGTCTCCTGCTGGCCGGCGAAGGAGGCATCCGGGAGGTCTTCGGCGGTGGCACTGGAGCGCACCGCCACCGCCGGCGACCCCAGCTGGCGGTAGGCGGTCAGGATCGCCTGCTCGAGATCGTTCGGTAGATCAGCTGTCAGCAGCAGGGCCCGCGCGGCGGCGCCGGCAGCCTGCAGACGAGCAATGTCATGGCCGTCGAGTCCATCGAGGATGGCGTGGAGCTGTTGCTGCAGCCCGTTCGCTTCGATGAAGTGCCGGTAGGCCGCGGCGGTGGTGGCGAAGCCCCCGGGAACCCTCACGCCCTGGGCTGACAACTGACGAATCATCTCTCCGAGGGAGGCGTTCTTGCCGCCCACCTCGGCCATCGCCTCGAGGCCCACTGCCTCCAGCGGCAGAACGAGCTCAGCCACGGCTCAGCTGCAGCTGGGCCGATGGCGGCACAGCGGGGCCCAGATCGAACTGACTGCTGGCGCCCTGGGGCCGAACCTTCGCCCCCTGAGCCCGCAGCTGCAGCGCCATGCACAACGGTTGCGGTTTGGCATTGGCGCTGAACCACTGCAGATCCCAACCGCTTCGGCCGCCGGCCTGCACAGAGGCCAGGCTGCTCATCAGGCCGCTGTCATAGCCGGCGCTTTCCACTACACCAGGCTTGTAGCCCCAGCGCTGCTCAAACCGCTGGGCAAACGATGTCCAACCCGGTCCGCGGCTGAGAGGATTCACACCGATCTGCTCCACCGTCAGGGGCTTCTCCACCGGAGCGCTCCAGGCCAACAGCAGCGTTGGCGGCCAGCTGGCGGCGCGCACCGCCCGTGCCAGTTCACTGCCGGGCTGGGTGATCACCACCAGGGCCGGTGGGCGATACCAGTCCACATCGCCCACCAGTTGCGCCATGCCAGCTGTGTCGTCGCCTTGAAGGCTCAACGGTGCGGCCGTGGGGCCAATCACTTCACCCTTGCCGTTGGCAAAGCTGGCCACGAAGCGCTCGGTGAGGGCCCGGCTCTCCGCGCTGCGATCCCGCACCACCATCACCCGCTGGATCCGCTCCGCCAGCAGGGCCTGGGCCAGCCGATCGGCTTCGAGGCTGCGGCCCGGCATCAGTGGCCAGAGCCGATCGGAGCCGCGCAGTTGCGGCAGCCTGTCGAGGGAGACGCCCCGTTGCAGTGGCAGCAGCACACTCAGCCGCTGCTGCTCGGCCAGTAGGCCGTAGGCGGGCAGGGGGGCCGCAGGCGGTGCCACCAACAGGTGGCTGCGGGGAGCTGCGCCAACGGGGGCCCGGGGATCGGTACCGGGCGGCAGCCAGCCCACCTGCAGGCTCGGCGGTTGGATGCCGCAGCTGCGGCTTTCCTCCATGGCCACGCTGTAGCCGCGCCGCAGTCCATCGCCCAGCCCTGCCAGCAATCCTTCGCTGGGCAACAGCAGCCGCACATCACTGCGCATCGGGGTGCTGGCGGCCAGGGTCTGGCTGCCTAGCAGCGCTGCCGTGATCCCCGCCACCAGACCCAGTTGTCGCCGCAATGCTCCTGGCCAGGCCGAGGGGTGCACGCCAGCTGCAGGGGTTGATGGTGCGACCGCCCTCGGCTGTTCTGCAGTGGTCATGGCCGGCACCGTCCAGCCGTTGAAAGCTAGGTGGATTTCCCTGACTAGGCTCAGCCTTTCAACAGTTGATCGCATGCAGTCACGCCGCAACGCCATGCGCCACCACCTGGGCCGCAAACTCGGCTCCGTTGCGTTGAGCGCTGGCCTGGCGATGGCTGCTCTCTCGCTGGCGCCCTCCCCTGCCCAGGCGATCCCTGAAGCGGATGCCATCAAGAAGCTCCAGGTGGTGCCGGTGTTCGTGATCACCGACTCCAACGGTGTGCCCCTGCCGATCCCGCGCGACAAGGATCTGGTGCTGCCGCTCTATCTCGAAAGCGCCAAGGCCAATGCCCAGCTGGCTGCTCTGAACAAGAGCAACCCCTCTCTCAAAGCCGGCGTGGTGGCTGTACCCCTCAACGTGATGAACGAGAAGGTGGTGGAGCTCAACAAGCAGCTCAAGGACAAGAGCAAACCCCTGGTGGCCCCGATCGTGGGCAATGACGGCGATCGCACCCAGGCGGTGAAGATCCTCAAGGAGCAGGGGCTCACCGAGCAGCAGATCCGTGAAGGTCTGAATGTGCCGGTGTTTTTCACCAAGCCTTTCCTCACGATCACCACGGCTGACGGCCCCCGTGGGGTGTTCTTCTTCAGCTACGAAAATCTGGAGAATGCCCTTGCCAAGCTGCCTCCTGCCGACCGTCAGAAGCTGAAACCCCAGGTGGCAGACCTCACCGCTGTGCTGCGCGAGATCATCAACGCTCCCAAGGACTCCTTCACCATCTTTCCCACCCCGGAATATTTCCGGTTGGTGAAGGAAACTCAGGCCAAGGGCAAGCCGGCCAACTGAGCCTTTCGCTTCATCGCTCGCCAGGGGGCGGCTCGCGTTCCGGCGGCGCCTCCGGCAGCAACTGGGCGAGCAACCCGCCA
>JBDKGF010000169.1:0-3298 GCA_039798305.1 Cyanobacteriota bacterium | reverse complement strand
AGCTGGTGCGGCAGGGGGTCGTGACCCCCAGCGAGCGCAACCTGGTGCGCGGCGGTGGCGGAGCGCTGGCACCGCTGGATGTGGGTGCGTTCCAGCAGGCCTGCCGCGGCGGGGCGCTCTCAACGAGGGAATGCCGCGGCGGCATCGCCCTGCGCTGGGGGCGCCGCAGCGCAGACACAGGCACCACCGCCCTGGGCGGCCGTATCGGTGCCGATGGACTGCCATTGCCGCCGCTCACA
Organism: Cyanobacteriota bacterium; assembly: GCA_039798305.1. Taxonomy (GTDB): domain Bacteria; phylum Cyanobacteriota; class Cyanobacteriia; order PCC-6307; family Cyanobiaceae; genus Vulcanococcus. The sequence goes on along the minus strand of JBDKGF010000169.1, from coordinate 3,059 downwards.
GTGCCTGTGTCAGCGCTGCTGGCGGGCAATGGCGGCAGCTTCAACCTGGCCAGCGTGTTCCGGGTCACGCCCCGCCCAGCCCCGGTGCTGGGTAATGGCAACCGCAGGTTGTTGCTGCCGATCATCGGCAGCGCCGTGAACACCAGCGGCTTCGGTTGGCGGCTTCATCCGCTGCTGGGGGCCTGGCGCCTGCATGCCGGTGAAGACCTGGCGGCGCCCGAGGGCACACCGGTGGTGGCGGCGCTGAGCGGCAAGGTGGTGAGCAGCGGCCTGGCTGGTGGGTATGGCCTGGCGGTGGAGGTGGAGCACCAGCGCCCCCTGCGGCGCACCCTTTATGGCCATCTCTCCGAGCTCTACGTGAAAGCCGGCGATGTGGTGCGCCAGGGGGAGGTGATCGGTCGCGTGGGCAGCACGGGGTTGAGCACGGGCCCGCACCTGCACTTCGAGTTGCGGGAGCCTGCCGCAGGCGGTTGGGTAGCCATCGATCCGGGTGACTTTGACCCCGGCAGCGGCCTCAAGGGTAGCGATGCGATCGCGTTGTTGATGGGGCAGTTGCTGCAGAGCCTGGAGCGGCCTCAGGGCAAGGCCTGATCCTGCGAGCCGGCGCCGCTCTCCACCAGCCGCCCATCGTGGAAGTGCACGATGCGCTCAGCCCTGGCGGCTACATCGTGTTCGTGGGTGACCAGCAGGATCGTCATCCCCTGTTCGCGATGCAGCTCATCGAACAGATCCAGCACTTCCTTGGTGGTGCGGGAGTCGAGGGCGCCCGTGGGTTCGTCCGCCAGCAGCAGGTTGGGGTTGTTGATGATCGCCCGGGCTACTGCCACCCGTTGCTGCTGGCCGCCGGAGAGCTGGTTGGGCTTGTTGTGCAGCCGCTCCCCCAGGCCCACCCGCTGCAGGGCGGCAATGCCCAGTTCACGGCGGCGCTCTGCCGGTACACCCGCATACACCATGGGGAGCATCACGTTCTCCAGGGCGCTGAGCTCCTGCAGCAGATGGAACTGCTGAAAGACGAAGCCCAGTTCGCGGTTGCGTAGATCAGCCAGCTGGTCATCGCTGAGATTCTCAACGGCGGTGCCGTTGAGGCGATAGCTGCCGCTGCTGGGTCGATCCAGGCAGCCCAGGATATTCATCGCTGTGCTTTTACCCGAGCCGGAGGTGCCCATCACGGCCAGGTATTCGCCCCGGCGCACCGTCATGCAGAGGTCATCGAGTGCGGTAACGGCAGTGTCGCCGCTGCCGTAGACCTTCCGGATGTGATCCAGCTCCGCTACAAGCGATGCTGCAGCGCTGGTCATCAGCCGATTGGCAGGCCGGATGCTGCCAGCGCCTTCTGCAGCATCGGTGTGCCGGCCACAGCGCCGTTGGCCCAGCCGAACAGCGGATTGGACAGGATGCCGCCCACGGCCGTCACGACCACGCATGAGATCAAGGCGGCGCGGAGCGGCTGAAGACCAGCAACGCTCCAGTTCACCTCGGGATAGGCCTTGACAACCTCTGATGCTTCCTGAGGCTCCTTCACCACCATCATCTTGATCACCGAGATGTAGTAGTAGATCGATACCACCGAGGTGAGCAGGCCCACCACGACAAGCAGGTACTGACCGTCAGCCCAGCCGGCGAAGAAGAGGTAGATCTTGCCGAAGAAGCCGAGCATCGGCGGGATGCCGCCCAGTGACAGCAGGCAGAGGCTGAGCCCCAGGGTGATCAGTGGATCCTTCTGATAGAGACCGGCGTAATCACTGATGCGATCGCTGCCGGTGCGCAGTGAGAACAGGATGATGCAGGCGAAGGCGCCCAGGTTCATGAACAGGTAGGCCGCCATGTAGAGCACCATCGCGGCGTAGCCGTCTTCAGTGCCGCACACCAGGCCGATCATCACGAAGCCGGCCTGGCCGATGGAGCTGTAGGCCAGCATCCGCTTCATCGAGGTCTGGGCCAGGGCCACCACGTTGCCCAGCACCATGCTCAGGATCGCCAGCACGGTGAACAGCAGCTTCCACTGCGCCTCGAAGGGCTCGAAGCAGCCCACCAGGATGCGCAGGGCGAGGGCGAAGCCGGCAGCCTTTGAGCCCACTGAAAGAAACGCCACTACCGGGGTGGGGGAACCTTCGTAGACGTCAGGCGTCCACTGGTGGAAAGGAACGGCGGCAATCTTGAACGCCACCGTGGAGAGCACGAACACCAGGGCCAGGGCTGCCACCGGCGAGGCGCTGCTCTGCAGAGCGATGCCGACGGCTTCGAGGCTGGTGCTGCCGCCGGTGAGGCCATACAGCAGTGAGGCGCCGTAGAGGAACACGGCCGCCGCCGCTGAGCCCACCAGCAGGTACTTGAGTGCGGCCTCCGAGCTGCGCGCGTCGCGCTTCATGTAGCCAGAGAGCAGGTAGCTGGCCACCGAGAGGGTTTCCAGCGACACGAACACACTCACCAGGTCGGTGGAGCCGCAGAGCAGCATGGCCCCGAGGGTGGCAGCGAGCAGGATCGCGGCGTATTCACCCACCGGCGTGCCGGCCCGCTCCACATAGCGCCAGCTGATCAGCAGTGACAGCAGGGTGGAGGCGGCCACCACAGCGCGGAAGGCAATCGCCAGGTTGTCGGCCAGGAAAGAGCCCAGGAAGGAGGGCTCGAGCGGCGAGGCGTTCCACTGCAGCGCCAGCAGACCAAGGGCGCTGCCCAGACCGGCGTAAGAAAACAGTGGCACCCAGCGGGAGGCGGCCTTCTCGCCGGCCAGATCAACCAGCAGACACGCCAGCATCGCCAGCAGCACAGCTCCTTCGGGTGCGATCGCTCCAGCGTTGAGCTGCAGGGAGGTGATCGCATTCACCGCAGGGGCTGCAGCGGTGCTGGCGGCGGCCAGAAGAGAGAGCACAGCTGGTTCGGGGACGCCTGTCGGGCAGGACTGTAGCCGCGCTCACGGCTGAATTAGGCGAGGCGCGCTGGGGCTTGACCGCCGGTGCGATAAAGAGGGAAGCGGTTTTCCGCCTGCCTGTGGCGCACACCCTCGTCATCGTTGAGAGCCCCACGAAGGCCCGCACCATCCGCGGGTTCCTTCCGAAGGA
>JBDKGF010000168.1:0-5601 GCA_039798305.1 Cyanobacteriota bacterium | reverse complement strand
GGCCTCACGGCTGTGTATTTCCTGCTGCTGGTGAACCGAGCGTTCTTTGGCCGCTTGGCGATCACCCCGCCCAGCGGCGATGCCATCGCCGACTCCCGCCTCGATGTTCAGCTGAACACGGTGGCTCCGCGGGAAACCATCCCAGCCCTGGCGCTGGCCGCCGGCATCGTGTTCATCGGTCTGGTACCCAGCAGCCTCGGCCATCTGAGCGAAGCAGCCACCACAGCCCTGGCCACCCTCAACGGGGGAGTGAGCTGAGATGCCTGTCATTTCCCAGGATCTGGTTCAGGCCAATCTGTCGATCGATCAGCAGGAGGTGAAACGCCGGCTGCTGGCCGGCGAAACCCTGCTCAGCGACACGCCCGACCATCTGCTGGAGGTGGTGGGTGTACTCGAGAGCTATGGCGAGGTGCTCGATGCCTACAGCATCAACCTCATCTATCAGGCCGAAGAGCAGTTTCTCAATCCGTTCCCGATCTTCAAATATCTCGACGGCGATCGGAGCCCCGCAAAGATCTGGCGCCATCTGAACCATGACCGCATCAACTTCGAATATGCGGAGTACTGCCAGAAGGCGATGTTCTGGCATGCCACCGGTGGCATGGATGCCTACCTCGATTCAGCCGAGTTCGCCGAGAACTGCCGCCGCATCATTGCGGCCAAACGCCGCCGCGACCCGCTGCTGGCGCTGCTCAACCCCCTGTTTCCCGGCTTCCTGCCGGAACTGATCCGCTCGGCGGCCACCACCCATGCGCTGGGGCAGTTCTGGCGGGTGATGAGCGATCTGTTCCTCGATCTGGCCGCCGCCGAGCGAGACGGCCGGGTGCGCTCCATTCCCCAGGTGGTGGAGTTCATCAAAGACGGACTCGTGGCCGCCGCCGCCAATCCGATCGAATACCGGGTGGTGATCAATGGCGAGTGCTACTGGGTGCTGCCACCTGAGGCGGGTCTCACCTTCCTGGTGGATGTGGCCGTGCCCTACGTGGAGGCGGTGTTCCTACGGGGCATGCCGTTCCTGGGCACCGTGAGCTTCAACGCCCAAGCCCAGCAGATCTCGCCCGATCTGGCCAAGTTCACCTACGGGGCGCTGTACGCCGACCCACTGCCCAGCATGGGTGCCGGGATTCCCCCCAGTCTGCTGATGCAGGACATGTACCGCCACCTGCCCGAGAAGCTGCACCAGTGGTATCTCGAGCGCACCCGCGGCGAAGGCGATGTGCGCGTGAAGATCTGCATGAGCTTCCAGAAGTCGATGTTCTGCGTCACCAACGCAGCCATCAACGGCACCATGCCCCATCCGCTCACCAGCAGCGATGCCGCCGCCCAGGCGGCCAACGCCGCCTATGCCGAGGCCTGGGCCCAGCGGCTGGGCATCGCCCGCACGGATTGCCTCGCCGCGTAAATTCGAGCCCATGGATCACCAGTGGAACCCCCGGCCCAAGCCCGATCGCGTGGAGTGGCTGGAACGCCGGATTGAATTCGAGGATTACGCCAGCAACCGCGCTTTCCTCGATCGCCTCAACGATTTCTGCGAAGCGGAGGGCCGCTACCCGGACATCAGCTTCGGGCGTACATACGTGAACATCACCCTGCGGGCCGAGGGGGAAGAGGCGGCGATCGGCGAGGCTGACCACGCCTTCGCCGCCGCGATCGATGGCCTCGTCTGAGCAACAGCCCACCAGCGCCGCTCCCGACGACACCCCGGTGAACCTGCAGGCTGCCTACGAAGGCGCCCAGGTGCAGGACGTACTGGAGCAGCTTGATCAGGAACTGATCGGCCTGCGGCCGGTGAAAACACGGATCCGGGAGATCGCTGCTCTGCTGGTGGTCGACCGGGCCCGCAAGCAGGTGGGGCTCTCCACGACAGCCCCGAGCCTGCACATGTCGTTCACCGGTCGGCCGGGCACGGGCAAAACCACGGTGGCGGCTCGGATGTCGCAGATTTTGCACCGCCTCGGCTACGTGCGCAAAGGCCATGTGGTGACCGCCACCCGCGACGATCTGGTGGGGCAGTACATCGGCCACACGGCACCCAAAACCCGCGAGATGCTCAAGAAGGCGATGGGCGGCGTGCTGTTCATCGATGAGGCCTATTACCTCTATCGCCCTGAAAACGAACGCGACTATGGCGCCGAGGCGATCGAGATCCTGCTGCAGGTGATGGAAAACAACCGCGATGATCTGGTGGTGATCTTCGCTGGTTACAAGGAGCGGATGGATGTGTTCTATCAGAGCAATCCAGGCCTCTCCTCACGGGTGGCCAACCACATCGATTTCCCCGATTACAGCGCCGAGGAGCTGCTGGCGATTGCGCGCCTGATCCTGGCGGAGGAGAACTACCGCTTCAGCGAGGAAGCGCTCGCGGCCTTCGCCGACTACATCCAGCGGCGCATGCAGCTGCCCTTCTTCGCCAACGCCCGCTCGATCCGCAACGCCATCGATCGCGCCCGCATGCGCCAGGCGAACCGTCTGTTCAATCGCATGAACAGCAGCGCCCTCACCAAACTCGATCTGATGACGATCGAAGCCGACGACATCACCGCCAGCCGCGTGTTCTCCGGCCAGGTGGAAGGCCTCGATCCCAGCGAGCCGATCACCGGCTGAGCACTCGGGGGGCGGCGCTCAGGGCTATTTCGTGCGGCGGCGGGAATCGATCTGGAGCAGATCCCGCACCTGCTGCACCTGCCGGCCGAGGTGCGGATCGGCATTGAGCTTCTTGTCGATCTGCTCCACGGCGTACATCACGGTGGAGTGATCCTTGCCGCCGAATTCATCGCCGATGCGCGGCAGCGAGAGGTTGGTGCCCTGGCGCATCAGATACATGCCCACCTGGCGCGCCTGGCTCACAGCCCGCTTACGGCTGGGGCTCTTCATCTCCTCCACACTCACACCGAACACCTCCGCAACCTTGCTGAGCACCTGAGAAGGCGTCACCTCCACGTCCACACCGGCGGGATCAAGCATCGGGGCCACCGATTCCACCGTCATCGGCAGACCGGTGATCGAGGCGAAAGCGACGGCCCGCGTCAGCGCACCCTCCAGCTCGCGGATGTTGGAGGTGAAGCGGCCCGCCAGATACTGGATCAGATCGCGCGGCAGGCTCACCCGCTCGTGCTCGGCCTTCTTGTGGAGAATCGCCATGCGGGTTTCCAGATCCGGCGCCTGAATATCGGCGATCAGCCCCATCGAGAAGCGGGAGATCAGGCGCTCCTGCAGCCGTGGAATCTGCGAGGGCGGCCGGTCGCTGGCGATCACGATCTGACGCCCGGCTTCATGCAGGGCGTTGAAGGTGTGGAAGAACTCCTCCTGGGTGTACTCCTTGCCTTCGATGAACTGGATGTCGTCCACCAGGATCAGATCAGCGGCGCGGTAGCGATCGCGAAATTTCTGCATGCCGTCCTTGCGGATGGCCTGGATCAGATCGTTGGTGAACGTTTCGGTGCTCACGTAGGCCACGCGGGCCTCGGGGTCGATCTCGAGGCGGTAGTGACCGATCGCCTGCATCAGGTGGGTCTTGCCCAGGCCCACACCACCGCAGATGAACAGTGGATTGAACTCACGGCCCGGGGCCTCGGCCACCGCCAGGGCCGCCGCATGGGCCATGCGGCTGTTCGGTCCCACCACGAAGCGGTTGAACACGTAGCGAGGGTTGAGGCCCGGCGCGAGCTTGCGCGGCGCCTCGCCCGTGGGTAGCCGCTGGCCGGCCACCAGCAGCGACGACTCCCCCACCGGGCTGGCCTCACCAGGGGCGACGGCCGCCTGCAGGCCATTGCCGTTCAATCCCTGAGCCAGATCCGGATCGGTGCCGGCCTCCACCTGCACGCTGATCGTGTGGCCCGAGATCTCGGTGGCGACGGCCGCGATCGTGGCCAGATAGTTCTTGCGCAGCCAGCCACAGGCGAAGGCGTTCGGCGCGATCAGCTGCAGTTCAGTGCCGTTGAATCCGGCGCAGCGGGCTGGCCTGATCCAGGTTTCAAAGGTGGGTTTGGAGAGGTTGCCCTGGAGCGCTTCCTGCACCTGACGCCACAGCGTTTCCCCTTGCTGCACCGCCACCGAACCCCGCCAGCCCACGAATATAGGGGCAGTGCCCGGAGGGGACCGTTGCCGATGATGCGCCTCACAAGCCGCCCATGGCTGCTCAGCGCTCTGCTGCTGTCAGGCCTGCTCAGCGCCTGCAGCGTTGAGCTGCCCGGCCGGCGCGGCGGCGACCCCACGCGCGTCAGCGACGCCCCGCCGAGTGCGGCACTGCAGCCCGGCAACAACTTCATCGTGAACGCCGTTGACAAGGTGGGGCCGGCGGTGGTGCGCATCGACACGGTGCGGCGGGTGGTGAACCCGCTCGGCGGTCTGTTCGGCGGCGGCCCCTCGATTCAGCAGCAGCAGGGCCAGGGCTCAGGCTTCATCACCCGCTCCGATGGGGTGATCCTCACCAATGCCCACGTGGTGGAAGGAGCCAGCGAGGTGGGCGTGACCCTGCCCGATGGCCGCAGCTTCCGCGGCAAGGTGCTCGGCAGCGATCCGATCACCGATGTGGCCGTGGTGAAGGTGGCCGCAGCAGGCTTGCCAGTGGCGCCGCTCGGAGATTCAGCCAAGGTGCGCCCCGGCGAATGGGCGATCGCCATCGGCAACCCCCTCGGCCTGGACAACACCGTGACCGCCGGCATCATCAGCGCCGTGCAGCGCACCAATGCGGTGGGTGAAGGCCAGCGGGTGCCCTACCTGCAGACTGATGCCGCCGTGAACCCCGGCAACAGCGGCGGGCCGCTGATCAACGAACGCGGTCAGGTGATCGGCATCAACACCGCCATCCGCCAGGCCCCCGGGGCCGGCCTGAGCTTCGCGATCCCGATCAACCTCGGCCGCCAGATCGCCGCGCAGATCCTGGAACGGGGCCGGGCCTCCCACCCTTACATCGGTGTGCGTCTGCAATCGCTCACACCGCAGCTGGCCCGTGAGGTGAATGCCACCAACGCCGAATGCCGCTTACCGGAAACCAATGGCGTGGTGGTGGTGGAGGTGATGCCGGGCAGTCCTGCTGCTCAGGGCGGCCTGCGCTCCTGCGACCTGATCGAACAGGTGGGCAAGACCGCAGTGGACAACCCCTCCGAAGTGCAGGTGGCAGTGGATCAGGGCCGGGTGGGCGAACCGCTGAGCCTGCAGGTGCAGCGCGGCGACCAGCAGCTCAACCTGCAGGTGAGACCCGCAGAGCTGCCGCGCCAGAACTGACCCCATGCCGATCGCGCGCGGCCAGCTGGTGGTGCTGGCACGCTGGCCCGCTCCGGGCCGTTGCAAGCGGCGCCTGGCGGCGAGCTGCGGCTCCAGCCGCTTGGCGGCGGCGATGCAGCGGCGGCTCAGCTGGCACACGGTTCAGACCGCTGCCGCCGCGGCCCACAGCACCGGGGCGGAGCTGCTGCTGGCGGCCTCGGGCCTCGGGCCTCGGGCGCTGCACCGCTGGGGCGTTCAGCTGCAGCGCAGCAAGGGCGTACCGCTGCGGCTGGCCCTGCAACGGGGCGGCAACCTGGGCTGCCGCATGCAGCGCCAGCTGCAGCAGGGCTTCGCACGGGGCTTCGAGCAGCTGGTGCTGATCGGCAGTGATCTGCC
>JBDKGF010000167.1:0-4867 GCA_039798305.1 Cyanobacteriota bacterium | reverse complement strand
GCATCGATTGGTCGCTGCGCAGTGATGGGGCCGCCAACAGTGTTGATGTGAAGGGCACGGTGCCGTTGCAGCCCACGCGCGAAGCCTTGGAGTTGCGGGTGGCCAGTCGCGGCGATGGGCTGCAGTTCCTCTCTGTGCTGGGCGGACCTGGTGTGCAGTGGCAGGAGGGCAGTGTCGACCTCCAGCTGCTCGTGCGGGGTTCCCTGCAGACACCCGTGGCTAATGGCTTTCTGCGCTTCCGCAATGGCGTGCTGCAGGTGGCTGGACAGACCATGCGCGAGCTGGAAGCCACGGTTCTGTTTGATTTCAGTGAGCTCGAGCTGCAGCAGCTCAGCGCCCGGGTTGGTGCGACGGGTCAGATCAGTGGTGGTGGCCAGCTCGGCTTGATCGAGCCTCTGGCTCAACCCCAGCGCCGGCTGACGCTGCAGGTGCAGCAGGCACCCTTCAAGGTGCCGCGTATGCAGGCCATCGCCAGCGGTGAGGTGCAGGTGGGTGGCTCCTTGCGCTCGCCGGAGCTCTCGGGTGAGCTGCAACTCAGCCGCGGCAGCCTGAATGTGCAACCCGGCCAGCTCGCCACCGAAGCCGAGCCCACCCGACCCGTCACCGTGCGGGAGCTGGTGGAGGCGAAATGGGACTTCAAGCAACCGCTGCTGGTGATGGGCCAGCAGCTGGAAAGTTCTGCCAGCCAGGATCTGCGTGCGGCGGTGCCCGATCTGCCCTTCCTCCGCTTCAACGCCCTGCGCCTGCGGCTCGGCCCTGATCTGAAGGTGGGCGTTCCCAACGTCCTCAACTTCAACACCAGTGGGGTGCTCACCCTGCGCGGCGCTCTGGATCCTTCGCTGCAGGTGAGCGGGGTGGTGCGCCTGCTCAACGGCCGCCTCAGCCTGTTCACGACCAACTTCAGCCTGGATCCCGACGCCCCCAACGTGGCGGTGTTCACCCCGAGCCTGGGCCTGATTCCCTACGTCGACATCGCCCTGCGCACCCGGGTGTCCGACACGCTGGTGGCCAATGCGCCCGATCGCTCCAATCTCTACGACTGGAACGTGAATGCTCCGGCCAACTCCATCGATCAGCTGCGCCTGGTGAAGGTGCGGGTGGAGGCCTCCGGTCCCGCTGATCGTCTCGCCGACAACATCCGCCTCACCAGTTCACCGCCGCTGCCCCAGGAGCGGCTGGTGGCCTTGATCGGCGGCAACTCCCTGGTGGGTCTGGCCGGCGGCAATGCCGGTGCGGCCCTGGCCACGGTGCTCGGTCAGACGTTGCTGTCGCCGGTGGTGGGCGGCCTCAGCGATGCGTTCGGGCAGCGGCTCACCTTCGCGCTTTATCCCACCTACTTCGCGCCGGAAGAGGTGGTGGCTTCGGAGAACCGCGCTCGTCGCCTGCCCTCGCAGTTGGTGCTGGGTTCGGAGATCGGTCTGGATGTGACCGAGCGCTTCAATTTCTCCGTGTTGGCGGCGCCCAACCGCAGCGATATCCCCCCTCAGGTGACGATCCGCTATCAGGCCAGTGATCGGGTGGGCGTGCAGACCTCGATTGACACCCAGGGCCGCTGGCAAAGCCAGTTGCAGTTGCTCTTCCGCTTTTAGGTTGCTGCCATGGCCCAGCTGATCGGTGTGGATCTGGGCGGCACGGCGATCAAGCTGGGCCGCTTCACGGTGGAGGGGCAGCTGCTGGCGGAGTTGGAGGTGCCCACACCCCAGCCGCCGATGCCCGGTGCGGTGGTGATGGCCCTGGTGGAAGCCGTGCAGCAGCTCGATCCGGAAGGGTTGGCGTCCTGTGTGGGGGTCGGGCTGCCGGGCCCGATGGATGCGGCGGGTCGGGTGGCCCGGGTCTGCATCAACCTGCCGGGTTGGGAGCAGATTCCCCTGGCGGAGTGGCTGGAGCCGCAGTTGCAGCGGCGCGTCACCCTTGCCAACGACGGCAATTGCGCCGTGGTGGGGGAGGCCTGGCAGGGCGCTGCCAGGGGATATCGCGATGTCTTGCTGCTCACCCTGGGCACGGGTGTGGGCGGTGGAGTGCTGCTGGGCGGCCGGTTGTTCACGGGCCATGGCGGTGCTGCGGCGGAGCCTGGCCTGATCTGCATCGACCCCGAGGGGCCGCCCTGCAACAGCGGTAATCGCGGTTCGCTCGAGCAGTTCTGCAGCATCGGTGCGCTGGCGCGCCAATCGCCCCTGAGCCCCCAGGAGCTCTGCCGCCTGGCAGACAACGGCGATCCGCAAGCCGTTGCGATCTGGCAGCGCTATGGGCGCCACCTTGGTGTGGGGTTGAGTTCACTGATCTATGTGCTTACTCCTGAGCTGGTGTTGATCGGCGGTGGGCTCAGTGCGGCGAGTGCCCACTTTCTGCCGGCCGCGTTGGCGGAAGTGGAGCAGCGGGTGCAGCGCGAGAGCCGCCAGGGTCTTGAGCTGCGTCGCTGCGCGTTGGGCAATGGGGCCGGGCGTCTTGGTGCTGCCCGTCTGGCGCTGGATCGGCTGCTCAACGCCTAGCTGGGATGATGCGCCCAGTGCCCGCCGCACCCGTGAGCGTTCCTGATCCCACTCCTGATCTGCTGCAACGGGCCGCCGCCGTGCGCCGGGCGGCCATGGAGCTCGGCCGCCTCAGCGACCCGATGCGCCGGCAGGCCGTGGAGGCGATGGCTGCTGCCCTGGAAGCCGCCGCGGATCAGATCCTGGCGGCCAACCAGGCTGATCTTGAGGCTGCCGTGGCGGATGGTCTGGCGCCGGCTCTGGTGGCTCGCCTGAAGCTGGATGCCGCCAAATTGACCGGTGGGATCGAGGGTGTGCGTCAGGTGGCGCAGCTGCCCGATCCCCTCGGCGTGCGTCAGCTCCACCGCGAACTGGATCAAGGCCTGATGCTCGAGCGCATCAGTGTTCCGCTCGGTGTGCTCGGCGTGATTTTCGAGGCCCGCCCTGATGCCGTGATGCAGATCGCTTCGCTGGCGATCCGCTCGGGTAACGGCGCGCTGCTCAAGGGTGGCCGTGAAGCCAGCCGCAGCTGCGCCGCGATTCTGGAGGCTCTGCGCGCCGGGCTTGCCACCAGCGCCGTGGACCCCCAGGCCCTCGAGCTGCTCACCTCCCGCGAGGAGAGCCTCGGGCTGCTCAAGCTGGATGGACTGGTGGATCTGATCATTCCGCGCGGATCCAATGAGCTGGTGCGCTTCATTCAGGACAACACCCGGATTCCGGTGCTGGGCCATGCCGATGGGATCTGCCATCTCTATGTGGACCGGGAGGTGAACATCGATCAGGCCCTGCGCATTGCGATCGATGCCAAGACCCAGTACCCCGCCGCTTGCAATGCCATCGAAACCCTGCTGGTGCATCGCGAGGCAGCGCCGGCATTTTTGACCGCGGCGCTGCCGGCTCTGGCGGCAGCCGGCGTTGCCGTGCGCGGTGATGCCGCCGCCCAGGCGCTTGGCGTGAGTCAGGCCGCCAGCGATGACGACTGGCGCAGCGAATACTCCGATCTGGTGCTCGCCGTGCGGGTGGTGGATTCACTCGAGCAGGCGCTCGATCACATCAGCCGCTACGGCTCCCGCCATACCGATGCCATCTGCACCACCAACGCTTCCACCGCGGAGATCTTTCTGCGCAGCGTCGACAGCGCCGGTGTGTATGTGAACTGTTCCACCCGGTTCGCCGATGGCTTCCGCTACGGCTTTGGCGCTGAGGTGGGCATCTCCACCCAGACCCTGCCACCCCGCGGCCCTGTGGGCTTGGAAGGGTTGGTGACCTACCGCTACCTGATGCGAGGCGATGGTCATATCGCCGCCGATTACGCCAGTGGCGCCCGTAGCTTCACCCACCGCGATCTGCCCCTGTGAGCACTCCGGCGGATCGTGTGCTGGTGCGGGGCCTGCGCCTCTGGGCCCACGTGGGGGTGTTGGAGCACGAGCGGCGTACAGGCCAGTGGTTTGAGCTGGATTTCAGCCTGGCCTGCAATCTCAGCACCGCCGCCGCCGCTGACGCGTTGGAGCACAGCCTCGATTACAGCCTGGCCATCCAGGCCCTGCAGCGACAGGCCCGCACGATCCGCTGCCTCACGCTGGAGCATTGGAGTGATCAGATCTTCAGCTTGCTGGAGCAGCTCTACGGCTGTGTGCCGATCTGGTTGGAATTGCGTAAATGCCAGGCGCCGGTGCCTGGTTTCTGCGGCATCGTGGCGGTGCAACGCTCGCGGCGCTGGCCGTCATGACCCGTCCGCTTGTGCTCCTGCATGGGCTGTGGGACACGCCAAGGCTCTTTCGGCGCCTGGAAGAGGAACTGCTGCGGCGCAGCCCGGCGCTCGAGTTGTTTGCCCCCCATCTCCCCCATCGCTTCGGGGCGGTGCCGATCCGTGAACTCGCGGCCCAGCTGGCTGCTCTGATCGAAGCCCGTTTCGGCTCCGCCACGCCCCTGGATCTGTTCGGGTTTTCCATGGGCGGCGTGATCGGCCGCACCTGGTTGCAGGAGCATTGGGGCTGCCGACGCACCCGACGCTTCGTCTGCCTGGGCAGTCCACAGAACGGCACGCTCACGGCTCAGTTGGTGCCGCGCCCCCTGTTGGCGGGGATTGCCGATATGAAAATCGGCAGTGCGCTGTTGCGCGACCTGCAGCGGGATCAGGCCCTGCTCGCATCGCTGGAGTGCCACAGCCTGTTCACTCCCACCGATATCACCGTGTTTCCTGGTTGGCGTGCGGTGTTGCCGCTGGGCAGACGCAGGCCGCTGCCGGTGCTCACCCATCGCCAGTTGATCATTCATCCGCGGGCTGTGCGCGCTGTGGCTGATGTCCTGCTGGCGCCCTAATCGGCAACAGATCCTTACTGCTCCTCACGCGCTGACTTGCCGCAAGAGCTGCTCTGAATTATGAGTATGTCTATAAA
>JBDKGF010000166.1:0-4852 GCA_039798305.1 Cyanobacteriota bacterium | reverse complement strand
GTTCGAGCCGATCTGCCACGGCAGCGCCGAAGCGCTCCAGCAGTTGGCCGCGGCTGGCCTCACCGGCTTCGCCGCTGAACAGACCCACCGCCAGCGCTTCACCGCTCCAGCTGGCAAGGGTGGCGGTGCTGCAACGGATGTCGGCGACCATCTCGGCGGTTCAGATGGCGGCGATGGTAGGGCGATCAGCCCAGGTCGGCGGTGAAGGGTGTGGCCCAGCGGCCGCGCGTTTCCTTGTTGAAGGGCGGCAGCCAGTGGCGGATCAGGGCCTGTTCCAGGGCTCGCCTCGGCCGGACCGCTGCGGGGGCATCGCTCCAGAAGCGAATGCTCAGCTGGCTGCCCAGGCCCACCTGTTGGAGGGCGTCGCCATAGGCGGCCAGATAGCTCTTGCAGTCGTGCTCGCCCTTCCAGCGTCGATCCGCCTGCGCCGTTTCCCCCACATAGAGCAGAAGGGGGTCGTCGAGATGGGGAGGCCGATCGAGCACGAAGTAGACAGCGGCGCCGCTGTTGCAGGCTTCTGGCCAGCGCCAGAACTGCAGGCTCTGCGGCGCCAGGGCCAGCGGATCGAGCCGTTGCACCGTGTCAGCTGGGCCGACCACGGCGCCATCGAGAAGGTTGATCTGGCCGGCGGCCAGGCTGCGCCCCTCGGCCACCGCGGCGAAGCGCGGTTGCTGGAAGGCCAGTAAGCGCTCCTGCCACTGGCGCAGCTGATGCTCCTGCAGCGGCAGATCCTCGGGGCTGGCGCCGCTGCCACCAAGCGGTTGGGCGAACAGATCGCCCTGACGCGGTGTGGGGCCCTTCACCATCTGCTCAGGCTGAACGGGGCAGCTGCGGTCCGGCTGGACCCTGGCCAAAGCGCACCTTGCCGATCAGCTCCTCCACCAGCGCGGCCGGCAGTTGCAGGCGTTGCTGGAGATCGGCCAGATCACGGAAGGGAGCACGCTGACGCTCACGCAGCAAACGCGCCCGCCGCATCGCATCGAGCTGCGGAAGCTCGCGCTCCAGCGCTGCGCCAGGGGCATGGTTGAGATCCACCGGCCTGGGGCTGGCGTGCAGCGGGGCGCCATCGCCGTACCAACGGAACAGCAGCAGGGGTTCCCAGGCCTGCACCTGGCCGTGAGGCAGCTCCAGCAACCGCTCCAGATCATCGAGGCCGCTCAGTTGCACACCGCCGCGCTGCAGGCGCAGCAGCAGATCCACCTGGGTCGGGGTGATCCCAGGCAGGCGCAGCCAGTCGTCGGCGCTGGCGCGGTTCACATCGAGGCGCCAGCCCAGTGCCGCCGCATGCCGTGCTTCGCCGGGGTCATGCAGGCGACGCTGTGGATCCTGGCGGAGTTTCAGCTCGAGCAAGTCGCGCTCCACAGCGTCGTCTGCAGCTGTTGCCTCACCAGGGATCGCATCAACAGCCATCGCATCAACAGCCATCGCATCAACAGCCATGACTGGCTTGGGGCGTCGCGGCAGCTGGCCTGTGGCCTCCAGAAGGCTGCGTGCAAGCGGATCCAACCAGTGGCCACGGGCCATGGCGGCGGCGGTGGAAGCGAGGTTGCCCGACCTTAACGAGCTTCCGGCCACTCCACCAAACCGAGGCGGATACCTTTCACGGCGGCCTGCAGCCGGCTCCGGCACGCCAGTTTGTGCAGCACCTGCGCCACATGGCTCTTCACCGTTTCCAGGCTGATGAACAGATCGGCCGCGATGTCCTGGTTCGTGGCATTGGCCGCCATCCGCTGCAGCACCTCCACCTCCCGTTCGGTGAGCTGGGCCAGCGGTGCATCAGCCAGGCCGCAGTAGCCCTGGAAGTACTGCTCATGCAGCCCCTTTTCCATGTAGGAAGCACCCGCACTCACGGTCTGCAGGGCCAGGGCCACCGTGCCTCGGCCGATCTGGGATTCCAGACAGATGCCATCGCAACCGGCCTCGATGGCCCGGCGGATGGTGATCAACCGTCTTGGTTGGGTCACCACCAACAGGGTGCACGGTGCTGGCTTCAGCTGTTTGGCTGATTCCACCAGGGATCCGCCATTGCCCTGCTCGAGGCGGTCGGTGCAGATGAGCAGATCGGCTGCCTCGCTGCGCAGCCGATCCAGGCCTTCGGCTTCGGTGGTGACGGCCCCCACCAGCATTTCAGTCGTGCCCATGGCGTTGATGAACAGGCTCATGGTCATGCGGTTGCCGATGCAGGCCACCAAGCGGTGGGGCCTCAGTAAGGCGGTGCCGCTGCGCACAAAGCCCCGCACCTCATCGATCAGCGGTGTGTAATCCACGGGTGTCGACCGGGGGGCACAGTTCCACTGTGTGGCGCCAAGAGCGCGGTGTCAGCACTGGGGGCCGGCGCAGATACGTGGATCCGCACTCGTCAGTGCTGGCGGCGTTCAGCAGAATTCAGCGAAGCGCTTGCGCCCTGACGCCATGGCCTTCTTTGACTCCGAGATCGTGCAGGAGGAAGCCAAGCGCCTGTTCGGCGACTACCAGCAGCTGATGCAGCTTGGTGGTGAGTACGGCAAGTTCGATCGTGAGGGCAAGAAGCTGTTCATCGAGCGCATGGAGGAGCTGATGGATCGCTATCGCGTGTTCATGAAGCGCTTCGAGCTCTCAGAGGACTTTCAGGCCAAGCTCACCGTGGAGCAGCTGCGCACCCAGCTGGGTCAGTTCGGCATGACCCCCGAGCAGATGTTCGAGCAGATGCAGCGCACGCTCGAGCGGATGAAGAGCGAGCTCGACAAGGAGGTCTGAAGCCCGCTGCCTACGATCTGCCCCTGAACAGCAGCGGCAGCGATGGTCAAGGGTGCGTGGGGATTGCCGCAGTGGATCGAGCGTGGCGTGGCCGATCTGTTTCCGGCCGGCGCGGCCGAGGCTGCGGCGAGCGATCCGGATCAGCAGCTCGCTGCCCGCCTGGCGGAGGCCGAGCGCGAAGGCCGGCCGCTGCGGATCAAGCTCGGCATCGATCCCACCGGCTCCGATATCCATCTGGGCCACTCGATCCTGTTCCGCAAATTGCGGGCTTTTCAGGATGCCGGCCATACGGCAGTGCTGATCATCGGCGACTTCACCGCCCGCATCGGTGATCCCACCGGCAAGAGCGCCACGCGTGTGCAGCTCACGGCCGAGCAGGTGGAAGCCAATGCCGCCACCTACCTGGCCCAGCTGGGGCAGGGCCAGGATCCGGCCAGGGCTCTGCTGGATTTCGAAACCCCTGGCCGGCTGGAAGTGCGCCGCAACAGCGAGTGGTTGGCGGCCCTGGATCTGCCGAAGGTGATCGAGCTGCTGGGGATCTCCACCGTGGGCCAGATGCTGGCCAAGGAGGATTTCGCCAACCGCTACGGCTCCGGCACGCCGATCTCCCTGCACGAATTCCTCTATCCGCTGCTGCAGGGCTATGACTCGGTGGCGATTCAGGCGGATCTGGAGCTGGGTGGCACCGATCAGAAGTTCAACGTGGCGATGGGCCGCGACCTGCAGCGCCATTTCGGCCAGCGCACCCAGTTCGGAATGCTGCTGCCGATCCTGCCCGGCCTCGATGGCGTGCAGAAGATGAGCAAGAGCCTCGCTAACACCGTGGGGCTCTCGGAAGACCCGCTCTCGATGTATTCCAAGCTCGAGAAGGTGCCCGATGCAGCGGTGGAGGAGTACCTCACCCTGCTCACCGATCTGGATCTGGAAGCCCTGCCGGCTAACCCGCGCGAGCGCCAGAAGGCGATGGCCTTGGAAATCACCCGCCAGCGCCACGGCGAAGCCGCGGCCCAGCAGGCCCAGGCCGATGCCGGAAAGCTGGTGGGCGGTGCCAGCGGCAGCGGCGCCGCTGATGCGGAGGTGCCGGAAGCCTCGCTGGCGGAGGTGAACTTCCCGGCAAGGGCCTTCTATCTGCTCAGTGCGGTGGGCATCTGCGCCAGCAGCAGCGAAGCGCGCCGCCAGATTCAGGGCGGCGGTGTGAAGCTCGATGGCGAGAAGCTCAGTGATCCCAACCAGGAATTCGCCGGCGTCGCTGAGCTGGAGGGCAAGGTGTTGCAGCTCGGCAAGAAAACCTTCCGCCGCCTAGTGGCGGGTTGAGGCGCGTCAGAGCGATCTGAGCACCGCCAGGTCGTCTCCATCCAGTGGTGTTGGGATGCTGTGCTCGAGCAGATCGGCGAAGCCGCCGTCGCTGCTGAGCACTGTGAGCAGATAGACGCGCTCGGGCCCTGGATTCTCCAGGTCGTGCAGGGCCTCTTCCGGCACCATCACAACGTCGCCCCCGCTGGCGCTGATCGCGCGATCGCCCACGTGGAACACCACCGTGCCCCGCAGCACGAAAAACAACTCAGCGCTGTGGTGATGGCAGTGGGGCGGAACGCGATCACAGGGATCGTGGACCTCCAGAAACACCGTGCACCCGCCTGATTCGGGCCTGTTGAGCAGCGCTAGACGGCAGTGGTCGTGATTGCTCAGGCGGTAGCCCTGCAGCTGCTCGGGATGCAGGATGCGCGGCAGCATGGGGTATCCGATCGTGCGTTTCATGCTGCGCCCCGCGCGCGGAAGCTGCCACCACGCTTCGTAGCCTGAGATTCCATCAGGGAGCTGGATCCAGCGTGAACAGGTCTGCGGCTGATCGGATCATCGTGGCTCTCGATGGCATGGGCCCCGAGCAGGCCCTGGGTTTTGCGGCGGCGGTGCCTGAGCTGCGCTGGGTGAAGGTGGGCCTCGAGCTGTTCGTGGCTGGCGGCCCGGATGTAGTGCGTCAGCTGCGCGATCAGGGCAAGCGGGTGTTTCTGGATCTCAAATTCCATGACATTCCCGCGACCATGGCTGGCGCCTGTCGCAGCGCCGCGCGGCTGGGTGCTGAGCTGATCACCGTGCATGCCTGTGCCGGCGGCGA
>JBDKGF010000165.1:0-7714 GCA_039798305.1 Cyanobacteriota bacterium | reverse complement strand
CAGGGTGACCTTCTGCACAGGGTCGTGGGCCTTTACCAGGGTGCCCACCAGGGCATGGCCCACTTCGTGATAGGCGATCAGGCGCTTACTGCGACCATCGGTGAGGGGTTTGCCCTCCATGCCGGCGATGATGCGATCAACGGCGTCGTCGATCTCGGCGAGGCTGGTGGCTTCCTTGCGGCGGCGGGCGGTGAGGATCGCTGCTTCGTTGAGCAGGTTGGCCAGGTCGGCACCGGAGAAGCCAGGGGTGCGGCGGGCAATCGCCTCGAGGCTCACGTCGTCGGCGAGCTTTTTGTCGCGGGAGTGCACCTTCAGCACGGAGAGGCGGCCCTTGATGTCGGGCACATCCACCTGCACCTGGCGGTCGAAACGACCGGGACGCAGCAGCGCCGAATCGAGCACGTCGGCCCGGTTGGTGGCGGCAATAATGATGATGCCGCTGTTGCCCTCAAAGCCGTCCATCTCGGTGAGGAGCTGGTTGAGGGTCTGCTCGCGCTCGTCGTTACCGCCGCCCACACCGGCGCCGCGCTGACGGCCTACCGCATCGATCTCGTCGATAAAGATCAGGCAGGGGCTGTTTTCCTTGGCGCGCTTGAAGAGATCGCGCACGCGGCTGGCGCCAACGCCCACGAACATCTCCACAAACTCCGAACCGGAGAGGGAGAAGAAGGGCACACCGGCTTCGCCGGCAATCGCCTTGGCCAGAAGGGTTTTACCGGTGCCGGGAGGGCCCACCAGCAGCACACCTTTGGGGATCTTGGCGCCCACGGAGGTGAAGCGCTCCGGGGTCTTCAGGAAGGTGACCACCTCCTGGAGGTCTTGCTTGGCCTCTTCCACACCGGCCACGTCGTCGAACTTGACGCCGGTTTCGGCTTCCATCAGGAAGCGGGCCTTGGTTTTGCCGAACTGCATGGCCTGACCGGGGCCGCCGGGCATGCCGTTACCGCGACGGGCCAGGAACACCAGCACGCCGATCAGCAGCAGCGGGAAGAGCAGATTGCCCAGCAGGCCCAGGGCCGGAGGGGCTTGGCGGGGCGGGTGAATATCGAAGCTGATGCCCTGGTTCTTGAGGTTGTTCACCAGCTCAGGCGCCAGACCGGGCAGATCCACGCGCAGACGCTGCACGCGGTTGTCCAGGTCGGGGTCGACCGCTTCCACCACGGCGGTGCGGCCGCCATCAAAGATGTCAACGGCGGTGACGCGGCCGGCATCCACGTAGTCGAGGAAGCGGCCATAGCTCATGCGGGCCACGGCGGCGTTGCTGGGCGCCACGGTCGGTCCGTTGGGAGCGCTGAGGCGGCCGGCGCTGTTGCCGAGCACTTGCCAGCCCAGGAAGAGGGCCACCCCGATCGGTAGCACCCACAGGGCAATCGTGCGCCAGCGCTGATTCATGGCCGCCTCAGAAACAGGTGGAGATGTTTACAAGTGTAAAGCGGCTACTGCCTGGATCGGGATTCTCGGCCTGCATTGCCTCTCATTCAGGAGGCTTTCTGCCAATCCATCCGTATTTCTGAGGTCTCAGCAATCGCTGGCGCCGAGCGTTCCGGATCGGCAGCGATCATCGCGGCCTGCTCGAGCCCGGACAGATCGACGCAAAGGTCCTCAACCATGAGGCTTTCGCGCAGCTCGGCCCCGCCCAGGCTGTGGGTCCAGATCTGCACCACGGATTGCGGCGGCGCCAGAAAACTGAGCAGTTCAAACGGGAAGACCACCCGTTCGAGGAAAAACTCATCCGGGCCGATGCAGCGAACGATCACCATGCGATCGCTGCTGTTGCGGTAGCCACAGGTGAGCTGCGCCAAGGGAAGGCTTGCCGAAAGGGAACCTTATGAAGCCATCCGGTGGCGGCAGAGATGGTCGCAGTTGAAACCGTTTGCGCGCCTCGTGGGCTTCTTTGGCATTTCTTCGCCTTTCGGCTGGCGTTGGCGGTGCAGCTGTGCTGCGCGGTCTTCAGAGACTGCGCAGCGCTGTGATCGGATCCAGCCGGGCAGCCCGGCGGGCCGGCAATACGCCGAACACCAGCCCGATCGAGCCCGAGAGCCCGACGGTGATCAACACGCTCGCGCCGCCGATGGCGGCGGGCAAGGGTGTGAGAGCCGCCACGGCCGCCACGGCCGAGAGCCCCAGGGCACTGCCGATCACCCCGCCCAGGCTGGAGAGCACCAGGGCTTCCACTAGGAACTGGGCCAGGACATCGCTGCTGCGGGCACCGATCGCCTTGCGCAGGCCGATCTCCGAGGTGCGCTCACTCACCGAGACCAGCATGATGTTCATGATCCCGATGCCGCCCACCAGCAGCGAGATCGCCCCGATCGCTCCCAGCATCAGGGTGAGACCGCCGGTGATCGTTCCCACGATCGAGAGCGCATCCTTCTGGGAGCGCACGGCGAAGTCGTCTTCCCGCAGGATGTTGTGCCGTTGGCGCAGCAGGTTGGTGATCTGAAATTTCGCCGCATTGGTGCTCGCTTCATCCCGTGCTTCCACGCTGATGAAGTTGAGGCTCACGCCGTAGGTGGGATCGCGCCCGGAGAGTTTGCTCACCATGGTGGAGAGCGGGATGTAGGCCGCCTCGTCCTGGTTCTGGCCGAACACAGCCCCCTTGGGCGCCATCACACCGATCACCTCGAAGCTCTGATCGCGGATGCGCAGCTGCTTGCCGATGGCGGACCCCATCGGCAGAAGCTTTTCACGCAGATCCGGGCCGATCACCACCACGTTGCGAGCACCGTCAAGATCCCGCTTGTCGATGAAGCGCCCCTGGGCCACCTCGAAGCGGCGCACGGTGAGGAAGTCGGGCGTGATGCCCGACACCGTGGCGCTGGAACTCTTGGAGCCGGCCTGCAGCACCGCACTCAGGGTGATCTGCGGCACCACGCGCTTCACCGAAGGCACCTGCTCGGCAATGGCCTCGGCGTCCTCGAGCACGAGGGTCTTGGGGAAATCGATGCCCTGGCGGCGGCTGTCGTTGTTGCCGGGCACCACAAAGAGCACATTGGCGCCGAGTGTGTTGAGCTGCCCTTCCGCCAGGTTCTGAGCGCCGCGGCCCACCCCCACCAGGGTGATCACTGAAGCGTTGCCGATCACGATGCCGAGCATCGTGAGCAGGGAGCGCAGGCGGTTGGCCCTCAGGGTGGCGAGAGCCATCCCCACGGTCTCGCCCATCGCGAGTTTGGCGGCCATCGTGTTCGGTGCCGTGTTGTTAGGTGCCGTGGTGTTCGGCGTTTGCTGCAGGACCACCATCCTGCAGCTCAGCTCACATGATTGTGGGGTCGAGCACGGTGCCTTTGCCCACGATGCTCACCTTCACCAGGTCGGTGGAACCGCTCACATCGGCCACGGTGCCGGCGGTCTGAATCACCAGATCCCCATCGCGCAGCAGGGCCTCTTCCGTGGCCATCTCCATGGCGCGGTTGAAGCTGGCGGTGGCGTTCTTAGCGTCCTCCACCAGAAGGGGGTGCACCCCCCACACCAGCTGCAGCTGGGAGGCCACCTTCTTCTCGCTGGTGATGGCCAGGATCGGGGTGCTGGGGCGGAACTTGCTCACGTTGCGCGCCGTGGCACCGCTCTTGGTGAGGGGAAGGATCGCCGCCGCCTCCAGCTGCCGGGCAATCGAGCTCACGGCATGGCTGATCGCATTGGGAATTGTGGAGGCCAGCTGGCCATCGTTCTCGCGGCGGGGATAGTCGCGCTCGATCCGACGGGCGATCTGACTCATCGTGGCCACCGCTTCCACCGGGTAGTCACCCACCGCGCTCTCGTTCGAGAGCATCACCGCATCGGTGCCATCGAGAATCGCATTGGCCACGTCGCTCACCTCGGCGCGGGTGGGGCGGGGGCAGCTCACCATCGAATCCAGCATCTGGGTGGCGGTGATCACCGGGATGCCGAGGCCGTTGCACTTGCGGATCAGTTCCTTCTGCAGCAGCGGCACTTCTTCGGCCGGCATCTCCACGCCCAGGTCGCCGCGCGCCACCATCACGCCATCACAGAGCGGCAGGATCGCGTCGATCTGATCGATGGCCTCGAATTTCTCGATTTTGGCCACCACCGGGGTGTTGTGACCGTGGGAAGCGATCAGAGCCTTGATTTCCTCCATGTCGGAGGGGTTGCGCACGAAGCTGAGGGCCACCCAGTCGACGCCCTGCTCCAGTCCGAAGGCGAGATCGGTGCGGTCCTTGTCGGTGAGGGCGCGGATCGAGAGCTGCACATCGGGGAAGTTCACCCCTTTGTTGTTGGAGAGCACCCCGCCCACGGTGACGGTGCAATACAGGGTTTGATCGCTCTTGTCGACGCGATCCACCACCATTTCCACACGACCGTCATCCAGCAGGATGCGGCTGCCGCTCACCACCTCGTCGGCCAGCTTGTCGTAGGTGACGGTGGCGATCTCCTGGGTGCAGGCCACATCACGGGAGGTGAGGGTGAAGGCGTCACCTTTGGCCACGGTGATCGGACCATCCTTGAAACGGCCGAGGCGGATCTTCGGGCCTTGCAGGTCCTGAAGGATGCCGATGTGAACGCGCATCTCATCAGCCACCTGGCGGATGGTGCTGATGCGGGCCGCGTGCTCGCTGTGATCGCCGTGGGAGAAATTGAGGCGGAACGTGGTGGCGCCGGCTTCGATCAGCCGGCGCAACTGTTCCGGAGATTCGGTGGCAGGGCCGATGGTGGCCACGATCTTGGTGCGACGCGTGAGATCGGGCAGGGCCATTCGGCAGGGCCAAAGATGCCAGCGACCCTATCATCGACAGCCGCCAGCCCTGTTCTGCCAATGGATCTGAATGCCTATCAGCAGGGTGCCCGCAGCACGGCCCGCTATCCGGAGGTGGGCTCCAACCCCATCTACCCCACCCTCGGTCTGTGCGGTGAGGCCGGTGAAGTGGCGGACAAGGTGAAGAAGGTGCTGCGGGATCAGGGGGGAACCTTCACGCCGGAGGTGCGTGACGCGCTCAAGCTCGAGCTCGGCGATGTGCTCTGGTACGTGGCACAGCTGGCCAGTGAGCTCGGTTTCGAGCTCGATGAGATCGCCCAGGCCAATTTGAACAAGCTGGCCAGCCGTGCCGCCCGTAACGTGATCGGAGGCAGTGGCGACCATCGCTGATCGTGTGGTGAGCTGCCGGGTTGTTCACCCGTGATCGTTGTGCATTTCCGGCCGCTTCGCTCCCTGCTCGCTGCTGTCGCCGTGGGCTGGCTTGTCCTGGCCGGTGCCTGGGTGGAGCCGGCCTTCGCCGCCAATCTGAGCGTGGGTGATGTGAGCCTGGAGCCGTGCCCCAGCACTGATATCGGAGCACAGCCGCAGCTGCGTCGCCCCAGTGGTGCCAGCTGCTATGTGCTGAGGGGCACCGTGAACAATCCGGGGCGCAAGCCGGTGGTGGATACCGATGTGTTCGCCCAGATCCTGGATGCCAGCGGCGAGCCCGTGCTGCAGAACCGCTCACGCGTTGGCTCGATCGGAGATGTTCCTCCAGGTGATTCGAGTTTTGCCCTGCGACTGGCCGTCCCGGCCGGTACGCCGGGACCGTTCACCTTCTCGAATGTGAAGGCGCGGGGCTTTGCCTCCCCAGTGCGCACCCGCGCCGGTGAATTCGACGATCTCTTGCCGCTGGAGCAGGCCGTGGCCGAGGTTCAGTAGAAGCCCGGATAGAAGAAGCCGCGGCTCTGCTCCAGGAGGGTCTGGATCAGCTGCAGGGCCAGGAACGCCAGGATCGCCGAGAGGTCGAGGCCGCCCAGCGGTGGGATCAGACCGCGAAAGGCATTCAGATAGGGATCGGTGACGGCGCTCACGGTGGAGAGCACCGGGTTACCCCAGTCGAGATTGGGGAACCAGCTCAACAGCACCCGCACCAGCAGGATCAGCGTGTAGATCTCGATTGTTCTGGCGAGAATTCCGATCAGAACGCCGACCAGTTCGGACATGGGATTGGGGTGGCCTGTTCCAGGAGTATGGCCCGTGAATGGATGCTGCTGGGCGTCGCCTTGTTCCCGTTCAGGCTGCCTGTTGCTCAGGAGCGGCTGGGGTTGGCGCGGAGCGCCTGGGCTTCAGCTCGTCGGGTTTGATCGCAAAGGTGCGGTGGAACTTTTCACTGAGGGTGAGCCAGTAGGAGCGCCCTTCGCTCTGCCGCTTGCGCTCGATGAAGTTCTGAGCCAGCAGCTCCTTGATGTGGTCGTAGGCCCCTGAGCCGCGCAGCTCCACCAGATCGGATTGGAGGATGCGTTTCTTCAGCGCGATGGTGGCCAGGGTGCGCAGGGCCGCGGTGGAGAGATTCACCGGCAGCAGGCTCTGCACCAGTTCACCGAGCCCGTCGCGCAACTGCAGGCTGTACCGCTGGCCCTCCTGGCGGATCTCCAGGGCGGTGTCGCGATGGGCGTAATCGGCCATCAGCGTGATCAGGCCCATCTCCACGGCGTCGCGGTTCACCCCGCTGATTTCCGCCAGCTCGCCAAGGGTCATTGAGCGACCTTTGAGGTAGAGGATCGCCTCGATGCGGGCCGGCAGCGACAGATCGGCCGCCGGAGGCGAGGCGGCCTGGGGTTCATTCAGCTCGGTTTCGGTGATGGGGGGCTCCTGGGTTGTGTCGTCCATCACGCCCCCAGCGGTCTTGGCAAGTTATCCCACGCCAACGGTGCCGGCCACTTCACCCAGGAACAGGCGGTAAGCTGGATTCTCGGTCTCGTCCACGTAGCGGTAACCCAGGCCGTCGAGGAATGTCTGCCAGTCGGTGGACTCCTCCGGCGGCACCTGGACGCCCACCACGATCCGCCCCACATCCGCGCCGTGGTTGCGGTAGTGGAAGATGCTGATATTCCAGTTCGGATGCAGGCTCGTGAGGAAGCGCATCAGCGCGCCCGGCCGTTCCGGAAACTCAAAGCGGTAGAGCAGTTCCCGCGTGTGGCTGCAGGCTTCGGCCGCCGCTGCCGGCATGCGCCCGCCCACCATGTGGCGCAGGTGCAGCTTCGAGAGTTCGTCGTTGGAGAGATCGAGGCAGGGGAAGCCTGCGGCGTTGAGATCGTGGATCAGATCCTGTTCGTCGCGGCTGCCCGTGGTCTGCACCCCCACGAAGATGTGGGCGCGGGCCGGATCGGCCAGGCGGTAGCTGAATTCGGTGAGGTTGCGCCGGCCGAGCAGGGTGCAGAACTCCCGCAGACTGCCCGCCCGCTCGGGGATCTCCACGGCCAGCATCGCTTCGCGGTCTTCGCTGATCTCCGTGCGCTCGGCCACGAAGCGCAGCCGATCGAAGTTCATGTTGGCTCCGCAGGCCACGGCCACGAGCGTGCGGCCCTTGAGCCCGCGCCGGGCCACATCCGCCTTCATGCCCGCCACGGCGAGGGCCCCGGCCGGCTCGAGGATCGATCGGGTGTCCTCGAACACGTCCTTGATGGCGGCGCAGATGGCATCGGTGTTCACCGTCACCATGGCGTCCACGTGCCGGCGGGCCAGGGCGAAGGTCTGCTCACCCACCTCGCGTACGGCCACGCCATCGGCGAACAGGCCCACCTGCTCGAGCTTCACCCGCTCTCCCAGGGCGAGGGAGCGGGTCATGGCATCGGCATCCTCCGGTTCCACGCCGATCACCTCCACCTGCGGCCAGAGCGCTTTCACGTAGGCGCCGATGCCGGCAATCAGGCCGCCGCCGCCCACCGCCACATAGATCGCATCCGGCGGCGCTGAACACTGCCGCAGGATTTCCAGGCCGATGGTGCCCTGGCCGGCGAT
>JBDKGF010000164.1:0-21929 GCA_039798305.1 Cyanobacteriota bacterium | reverse complement strand
CTCCGAGGTAGTGGACGGTGCCATTGCGGCGATCGTTCTGCCAGGGCCGTTCCAGATCATTCAGCGCCTCCCAGCCGCAGAGGCCTTCGGTGCCCTGGTAGTACTGCAAGCGCAGCAGCTGGGTGGCGCTGCGCAGCTCAAGCTCCAGACAGCTGTGGGGCAGCAGCGCTTGCACGTCCTCGCCATCGGCGCCGAGCAGGCCGGTGCGAATCGGCAGGCCCAGTGGCACCTGGCTCCAGGCACCGCTCTCCAGGGGCAGGCTGGCCCCCAGACCGAAGCTGGCCACGCTGCAGCGCAACTGCGCCCGGGCCTGCCAGCCCTGCGCCTGCAGCTGTGCCAGCCAGGCGCTGCTGCTCGTGCAGCCCTCGAAGCTCCAGGCCTCATCGCCGAGGCGATTCGCTGCCAGCCTGTTGAGTACGCGAGCCGCCAGCCTGTTGCTCTGGCGCTCAGCTGGTGATTGCTCAAAACCGAGCCCAACATTGCGCCACACCAGGCCGCCACTGAGGGCTGTTCCGGTTGGTTCTGCTGTGTTGTCGGATGGGGCTTCAGCTTCGGCCGACGCTGCCTGCCGCAGCGCCTCGAGATCCCGGGGCAGCGGCCCCCGGTGCCGACTGCTCCACAGGCTCAGGGCATCTGGTTGATCGGCGTGGGGCGCAGGCAGCAGATGGGGCAGATCGTCAGCCAGGGCCGCCAGTAGCGCAGGCGTGAGCAGCCCCCGTTCCAGCACCCCGCCCAGGGCATGCAGTCTGGGCGGTAGTTGCGCCGGTGCCAGCTTCCAGCCCCGCGGCAGCAACCACAGCAGCGGCAACAGCTGTGGTTTGTGCAGATGGTTGGCCAGTCGCTTCAGCCAGTCGGAGCGGCTCAGACCCGAGCGGAACACGCTCTGCTCCAGGGCCGCTTCGAAGGGCGTTAGTGGAACCGGGCAGGGCCAGTGCTCAACCAGGGCGAGGGGATCGCCATCGCGTACACGCACAGCCATGCTGCCCTGAAGCTCTCCCCATGCTGCGCCGCTTCCGCTCAGACGGCTACCAGACCCGAATGGCGGATCAGGGCTTCGCTGCTGGGCTGGCGGCCGCGGAACGCTTCGAACACCTGCTTGGGATCGAGGCTGCCCCCCAGGCTGAGCACCGTGTCGCGGAAGCGGCGGCCGGTGTCGCGGATGCGCTCTTCGTTCTCGAGCCCCACCTCCTCGAAGGCGCTGAAGGCATCGGCGCTGAGCACCTCGGCCCACTTATAGGAGTAGTAGCCGGCGGCGTATCCGCCGGCGAAGATGTGACCGAAGGAGCAGAGGAACGCGTCTTCATCGATCGGCGCCAGCACGGTGGTGTTGGTGGCGATCTGGCGGCGCAGCTGCTCGGGGCTCTGGCCGTTGCTGGGCTGCCACTGGCTGTGCAGCTTCAGATCCACCAGCGCGAAGTGCACCTGGCGCAGGGTGGCCGATCCGCCCATGAAGGTGCGGGCCGCCAGCAGTTTGCGGAACTCCTCCTCGGGCAGCGCTTCACCGCTTTTCCAGTGGCGGGCCATGCCCATCAAGGTGGCGCGGTCGTAGCACCAGTTCTCCATGAACTGGCTGGGCAGCTCCACCGCATCCCACTCCACGCCGTTGATCCCCGCCGCCTGGGGACGCTCCACCGTGGTGAGCATGTGCTGCAGGCCATGGCCGAATTCGTGGAAGAGGGTCTCCACCTCCTCGAAGGTCATCAGGCTGGGGGTCTCGCCCACCGGCGGGCTCTGATTGCAGATCAGATAGGCGACGGGCAGCACCGGGGTGCCATCGCTGCTGCGGGAGCGCACCAGGCATTCATCCATCCAGGCGCCACCGCGCTTACTGCCGGGTCGGCTGTAGGGATCCAGGTAGAAGCCGGCGATGGGAGTGCCGGCGCCTGATTCCGCCTGCGTTCCCTCGAGGATGCGGAAGTAGCGCACGTCGCCGTGCCACACCGGTGCTTCGCCATCGGCGGCTTCGATCGTGATTCCGAACAGACGGCTGCACAGGGCAAACAGCCCCTCCAGCACCCGCGGCAGCGGGAAGTAGGGACGCAGCGCTTCGCTGTCGAGCTCGAAGCTCTCCTGGCGCAGCTTCTCGGCCCAGAAGCTCACATCCCAGGGCTGAAGATCGTCGGCCTCCACGGCTCCATGGCGGCGGGCGCAGCCGGCCAGAGCCTCCAGCTCCTGCCGGGCCACCGGGTAGGCCGCTGCCCGCAGCTCTTCCAGCAGGGCCTCCACGGCGGTTTCGGAGTCGGCCATCTTGGCGGCCAGGCTCACTTCGGCCCAGTTGGCATACCCCAGGCGCCGGGCCTGTTCGCCCCGCAGGGTGAGGATGCGCTCAATCAGAGGCCAGTTGTTGAGCTCACTGCCCGGCTGGCCCGAGGCCCGGCTCACATGCGCGCGGTACACCTGCTCTCGCAGGTCGCGGCGTTGGCTGTATTTGAGAAAAGGTGCATAGCGGGGCATATCCAGCCCCAGCAGCCAGGGTCCTGCCTCAGCTGTGGCCTCGCTGTCACCGGCCTGGCGGGCCGCCTGAGCCAGTTGATCGAGCAGGCTGGCGGGCAGGCCGGCCACCTCTTCGCGCTGGCTGAGCTTCAGCGTCCAGCCATTGGTGGCATCGAGCACCTGATTGCCGAAGCGGGTGGAGAGCTCCGCCAGTTCCTGGCTGGCACTGTTGAAGGCCTCCTGTTCGCTGCCGCTCAGCCCTACCCCACGCAGCTGCATATCCCGCAGTTCAGCCGCGAGGATCCGCTGCTGGGCCCCATCCAGGTCGGAGCTCTGCTGTTGCAGCTGCTCCAGCGCCTGGTAGATCACCCGGCTCTGGCCGGCGCGGTTGCCGAATTGCACCACTGCTGCCTGCTGTGCGGCATGGGCTTCGCGCAGCTCCGGGCTGTTGCACACGCCGTTGAGATGGCTCACCACACCCCAACTCCAGCGCAGGCGCTCGCCCAGGCGTTGCAGCGGATCCATCACTGCGCTCCAGCTCAGGGGGGCACCGCTCGCGAGGCTGCTGGCCAGTTGCTGCTCCAAGGCCGTGAGATCGGCATCGAGCTCCTGGATCAGCTGGGGAATGTGAGCGCTCACCGCTTCAGGCGTGATCGCTTCGAACTCAGGCAGGCCCTCGCCCCGCAGGATCTCAGGGCGGGCTGCGGTGGAGCTGCTCATGGGGCCGTGGAAGGGCTCGGGTTTGCCGGGCACCATTCCAGCCTGCCGATGGCTCCTGCCGCTGCTCAGCCGAGGGCGGGAAGCCGAAGGGCAACCACGGCGTACTGCGCCAGGTTGTCGGAGAGCGCGGTGGTGGAGGCCTCATAGAGGTCGATCGCCACCCGCGGCCAGAAGCCGATCACCAGGGTGGGTACCAGCAGGGTGAGACCGATCACCAGCTCACGCGGTTTCATGTCGCCCAGCACGGCCAGAGCCGGAATCCTGGGGCCGAAGAACACGCGCCGGCAGAGGCTCAGCAGATACACGGGAGTGAGCACCACACCGATGGCGGCCAGCACCACGGCAATCACCCGGAAGCCCACGGTGAAATCGGCGTTGCTGGTGAGGCCGAGAAACACCGTGATCTCACTCACGAAGCCGCTCATACCCGGCAGGGCCAGCGATGCCAGGGAGCTGGCCAGGAAGAAGGCGAAGGTGATCGGCAGCACCTTGGCCAGACCGCCCATGTTGGGGATCGAGAGGGTCTTGGTGCGTTCGTAGAACACGCCGGTGACGAAGAACATCGCCGCGGCGATCAGACCATGGCTGATCATCTGCAGCATCGCGCCGCTCATGCCGAGGCTGTCGATGGCGCCGATGCCCAGCAGCACGAAGCCCATGTGGCTTACGGAGCTGCAGGCAATGCGTCGCTTCACGTTGTCCTGGGCAAAGGCGTTGAGGGCGCCGTACACGATGTTCACGATGCCCAGCACCACCAGGGCCGGTGCCAGCACCAGATGCGCTTCGGGCAGCATCTGCACGTTGAAGCGCAGCAGGGCATAACCGCCCATCTTCAGCAGCACGCCCGCCAGCAACATCGACACAGGCGCGTTGGCCTCACCGTGGGCATCCGGCAGCCAGGTATGCAGCGGGAACATCGGCAGCTTCACGCCGAAGCCCACCAGGAAGCCGAGGTAGCAGAGCAGGCCGAAGGTGCCGCCGGGGGAACGGGCGATCAGTTCACTCAGGTTGAGGGTGAAAGGACCGTTGAGGGCGAGAGCCAGGCCGCTCACCAGGATCAGCAGGGAGGCTGTCGCCGTGTAAAGGATGAATTTGGTGGCGGCGTACTGCCGCTGATGGCCGCCCCAGATGGCGATCAGCAGATACACCGGCACCAGTTCCAGTTCCCAGGCCAGGAAGAAGAGCAGGAAGTCCTGGGAGAGGAACACCATCGCCTGGGCTGAAGCCTGAACCAGCAGCAGCGCGAAATAGAGGCGGGTCTTCTTCTGAATGTTCCAGCTGGCGGCCACCGAGAGCAGGGTCACCAGACCGGAGAGCACCACCAGGGGCGCGGAGAGCCCATCGGTGGCCAGCGACCACTCGAGGCCGATGGCGGGGACCCAGGCGAAGCGTTCCACCAGCTGCAGCCCGGCGATGGAGCCGTCGTAGTGCTGGCTGAACACAAACAGCATCAGCCCCAGGTCCACCAGCAGGGTGACCAGGGCGATGGTGCGAGGCAGCTTGGGATCGGTGCCGTCACCCGGCAGCAGCATCAACAGCGGCGCCACTGCGATCGGCAGCAGGGTGATCAGGCTGAGCCAGGGGAAATTGACACTGCCAGCCAGTAGACCTTCAGCCACGGCAGCATCACCGAAGGCCGAGCTGGATAACGCCGAGGACGCGGCCAATAGGGGCATTAGTGCGTCCATGAAGACCTCATCACGTTGATGGCTGCTCCCATCCCGGGATCAGTCCATGACAGATGCGAATCTAGCAGCTGAGTATTTCTACTTAGGGCGTCAAGGTCGAGATTTCTGAGCTCGGGTTTGTGGGATTAACGGCTGGTCTCGGTGCGATCCGGGATCGTTTTCCAGCGGCTGCCGCTCTGCTGGAGCTGCAGCACCTCGGCCCGTGAGGCCACGCCTTCGCTTTCCCAGGCCCGCACCATCGCTCGTCGGATCGCACCGGCGTGATCGCGGTTGGCCAGGGCCAGGATGCTGGGGCCCGCACCGCTGATCACACAGCCCCAGGCGCCGGCCTCAAGCGCGGCCTCACGCACCTGCCGGCCACCCTGGATTAGTCCCCAGCGGTAGGGCTCATGGATCCGGTCGTGCATGCCATCGGCGATGAGATCACCGTTGCCCGTGCGCAGCCCCTGCAGCAGCAAGGTGAGCGAGCCGAGGTTGGTCACGGCATCAGCGATGGAGATGACTTTGGGCATCACCCGGCGCGCCTCGCTGGTGGAGAGCCGGATGGACGGGATCGCCACCACCGCCAGCACCTCCGGCGACCATTCGCATCGCACCACACGCCAGCGGTGCGAGGCCGCCTTGGCGGTCATGCACAGCCCCCCGAGCAGGGAAGGCACCACGTTGTCAGGATGGCCTTCGATATCAATGGCGAGCTCCAGCAGCTTTTCGCGGCTGAGCGGTTCCCCGATCAGGGCATTGGCTCCCATCAGTCCCGCCACGATGGCGGTGGCGCTGCTGCCCAGGCCCCGCGCCGGTGGCACCGCCAGGCGCACTCTTGCTTCGATGGCGATCGGCTGTTCGCCCGCTTCCTTCCACACCCGCTGGGCGGCCCGGTACACCAGGTTGTCGGGGCCGCCGCGCAGGTGGGCGCCCTCGCTGCCTTCGATCACCAGCTCGAAGCGCTCACCATCGCCTTCGATGCAGCGCATCTCGAAGCGGTTGTTGAGATCCAGGGCGGCTCCCAGGCAATCAAAGCCGGGGCCCAGGTTGGCTGTCGTGGCGGGAACGTCCACCACAACCCCCTGGCCGATGCGGGGGCGGACCATACGGTCGGTTCTGCTGGCGCCAGTGTCCCACTCAGCCCATCAGCATCCGGGCGCGGCAGGCGGCGCTGAACAGGCCAGCCTCCGGGTCGGTGAGGGCATAAACCGGCACCTGCTCCAGCACCGTGCTGAGCCGACCCTTCTGCTGCAGCGGACCCAGAAATGCCGGCGACCGGAGCTCCTCCAGCAGCTTCCCGGCCGTGCCGCCTCCCACCCAAAGCCCCCCGCTGCAGAGGGTCTGCAGGGCCAGATCCCCGGCGGTGCTGCCATAGGCACCCAGCCAGAGATCCATGGCACGCCGGGCCAGGGGATCCCCCGCTGCAGCGGCCGTGGCGGTGGCGGCCGGTCGCTCGTTGCTATCCACGAGGGTCAGAGGATGACCTGCGGCGTCGGGGTCGGTGGCCAGCAGCCAGCGCATCACCTCCCCGAGGCCGGTGCCGCTCACTACCCGCTCGATCGACACCCGCTCGATCTGCAGATCCTGTTTCAGCCAGCACTTCAGTTGCCATTCCGCCTCGCTGCGCGGTGCGAACTCGGCATGGGAGGCCTCACTGGCCATCGCTTTGAGGCCCGCGCCTGTGGGCACGCCGATCGCCACCCCGAGGCCGGTGCCCGCGCCGAGGATCGCCACGGGTGCCTCGGGATCAGGTTCGCTCAGCGCTGGCCGCAGCAGGGCGTGCTGATCGGGCTGCACGTGGGGCAGGCCGTAGATCAGCACGGCGAAATCGTTCACCAGATCCACCTGCTGCAGGTTGCAGTGGTTGGCGAGGGCTGATTGCTCCAGCTGCCAGGGGAGATTGGTGAGCTTCACCCGGCCCTGGCGCACCGGCCCAGCCACGGCGAAGCAGGCGTGGCTGGGCCTGCTGCTAGTGGGTTCAGCGGCCAGGAAATGGTTCACCAGCTCGCCGAAATCGGCCCAGTCAGCCGACACGAAACGCTCAGAGCGTCGCTGGCTGAGGCGATCGCCTTCGAGCGCATAGATCGCCAGAAGGGTTTTGGTGCCGCCGATGTCGCCGGCCAGGAGGGTGGTCATCAGCCCACGGGCAGACCTGCACTTCGATCCTGATTGGCCCGGGCCGCCGCCGCCACCAGATCAGCGAGGGCGACGCTGCCCAGATCGCCCTCACGGCGACTGCGCAGGCTGATTTCCTGGCTTTCAGCTTCCTTGGCGCCGATCACCCCAAGCACGGGGATCTTCATCTGCTCGCCATTGCGTATGAGCTTGCCGAGGCGATCGCCGGAGTGATCGATGCTGGCGCGTACGCCGGCAGCCTTGAGCTGGCTCAACACCTGCTCGGCATAGGGACGTACCTCATCGGTGACCGGCAGCAGACGCACCTGCTCGGGAGCCAGCCAGAAGGGGAAATCGCCGGCGTAGTTCTCGGTCATGATCCCGAAGAACCGCTCCAGCGAGCCGAAGATGGCGCGGTGGATCATGATCGGCCGCTGCCTTGAGCCATCGGCGGCCACGTACTCGAGATCGAAGCGCTCGGGCAGGTTGAAATCGAGCTGGATGGTGGAGCATTGCCACATCCGCCCGATGGCGTCCTCGATCTTCAGATCGATCTTGGGGCCGTAGAAGGCGCCGCCGCCCTCATCGATTTTGTAGGCCCAGCCCTTGCGATCCAGGGCTTCGATCAGGCCCTTGGTGGCCAGGTCCCACACGGCGTCTTCGCCGATCGATTTCTCCGGCCGAGTGGAGAGGTTGATCTCGTAGTTGCGGAAATCGAAGGTGGAGAGGATCTGCTCGGTGAGATCGAGGATCGCCAGGATCTCATCGCTGATCTGATCCGGCAGGCAAAACACGTGCGCGTCGTCTTGCGTGAAGCCGCGCACGCGCATCAGGCCGTGCATCACCCCGGGGCGCTCGTAGCGATACACGGTGCCGAGCTCGGCCCAGCGGATCGGCAGCTCGCGGTAGCTGCGCAGGGTGCTGGCGTAGGTGAGCACGTGGAACGGGCAGTTCATCGGCTTGAGCTGGTATTCCCGCTCATCCACCTGCATCGGGCCGAACATGCTTTCGGCGTAGAAGTCGAGGTGGCCGGAGGTCTTCCAGAGGCTGATGTCGGCCACGTGCGGCGTGTAGAGCAGCTCGTAGCCCGCTGCGAAATGCAGTTCGCGCCAGAGGTTTTCGATCAGCAGGCGCATGCGGGCGCCGCGGGGGTGCCAGAACACCAGGCCAGCGCCGGCTTCATCCTCAATGGAGAACAGATCGAGATCGGTGCCGATCCGGCGGTGATCGCGGCGTTTGGCTTCCTCCTGGCGCCGCTTGTATTCCGTGAGTTGTTCGGCGGTTTCCCAGGCGGTGCCGTAGATGCGCTGCAGCTGGGCGTTGTTTTCATCGCCGCGCCAGTAAGCACCGGCCACGCTCTCGAGCTCGAAGGCCTTGGCGTTCAGCTCGCTCGTGTTGGCCACGTGGGGACCGGCGCAGAGGTCCCACCAGTCCTCACCGAGGGTGTAAAGCGTGATCGGCTCCTGGATGCCCGCCAGGATCTCCAGTTTGTAGGGCTCGTTCTGGGCCTTGATCCGGCTTTCTGCCTCCGCGCGACTCACCTCGATGCGCTCGAGCGGCAGCTTGCGGTTGATGACCTTGATCATCTCCTTCTTGATCGCCTTGAGATCGGCCTCGGTGAAGGGATCGGGGCTGTCGAAGTCGTAATAGAAGCCGCTGTCGGTCCAGGGGCCGATGGTCACCTTGGCCGCGGGGAAAAGCTTCTGCACCGCCATCGCCATCACGTGGCTCATCGAGTGGCGGATGCGCAGCAGCTGTTCGCTTTCGCTGGTTTTGGGCAGCTGAATCACGGCGGCCTGCTCAGCGTCGCCGGTGGCCGTGGTGGTTGCGACGCTGCCGGAGGGGTTCGAGGCGGCAGGGCGGGTCGCGGTCACGGCTGTGGGATAGCAACCCAGATCCTACGCAGGGGATTTGGGCTGATTCCTACGCTGAGGTTGATGGATCCTTCCCTTCCGCCGCCGCCCCTGCCGTCTGAACCAGATTCAGAGCCGGCTCAGCTGCTCGATCAGTTGCTGCAGTCGTTGTTTGACGACTTCAGCTTCTGGTTTCAGCGCGGTCTGGTGCTGCTGGAGCTCACGCCCGAAACCCTGCTCCCGGCCTCCGAGCAGCAATCCTTGCGTCAGAAGCTCGAAGAGGCTCTGCAGGCCATCGCCGCCACCCGTGCCCTGCGGGCTGCCTGCACCACGCCCATGGCTGTGGATATGGATGCGATGGCTCCCTGGCATCGCTTGATGATGCGCGTCTGGAACCTCTCGTCGATGCTGCGGATTGCCGGTGTGGCTCTGCCGCCCGATGGGCGTGGTGAGGCTGAACCTCAGGCCTGATTGGCCAGGGCCTTGAGATTGCCGCTGTAGAAGCGCTGCAGCTCATCGGCCCGTTTCACCGGCTGGCCATAGGCACTGCGGCCGGCGAGGGTGGGAAACGAGGCCCATTCGCGCGCCAGTACGGCCATTGCTTCGCGGGTGAGCCCCTGTTGATCCACGTGGGCGAGCATGCCGCGTCGATCCACCAGGTACAGCGCTGCCTGGTCCTGGCTGCGGGGGTCAAAGCTCTCCAGCTGCAGCTTGCGGGCGGCTTCACTCCAGGTGCCCGGCAGGAACTGGTAGGCCCCAGCGGCGGCACTGGTGTAGCGCTTCACCACCACGATCTCGGGATGGCGCTCCAGGCTGCTGAAGCGCCCTCCTCCATACAGGGTGCGATACCCCTCCTGGCCCTGCTTCCACGTCCCTTCGGCGTAGCGGATGGTGTTCAGCAGAGCGCGCCGTTGAGGCGTGATGGTGTAACTGCTGGCCGCGTGCTGCGCCCCTGCCGTTCGTGCAACCTCGCTGCCTTGCTGACGTCCCTGCGAGGAGAAGACCAGGGGGCCTGCGGCCAGAAGCAGCGACCCCAGGGCTGAGGCAATCGTGCAGGCCGGAGCCGGGCGAGAGGCGGAGGGCAGATGACGGCGCAGAGGCAAGGGCACCACGACAGGGTCTGACGAGCCTGCAGTCCAGCGACGGGCCAGCACGAGATCACGCCAACCGGTCTGGACAAAGGCGCTGCAGATGTGCTCGGCAACCGTCCGACGCCCTGAGACCCGACTGGGACTGGCGAGAGGGAGGTGTGCCGGTTGCGGCGCCGTCAGCGCAATCAATCAGGCGTCTTTATCTTTCCTTTGGGATTGATCACGCTGTGACCGCTGTTCAGGCGCGTGGCAGGAAGCCGAGGGCCTGGCGGGTGCGCTCCAGGGTGGCCTCAGCCACCGCATGGGCCCGCTCGCGGCCCTGCTGGAGCACGCGATCCAGTTCAGCGGGGTCGCTGCTCAGGCTGCGGTAGCGCTCCTGGATGGGCCGGAGCGCTTCCACCATGGCTTCCGCCAGCAGCGGTTTGAAGCTGCCCCAGCCCATCGAGCCGCATTCGCTGGCCGCTGCCTCACGCCCCTTGCCGCTCAGCAGGGCGTAAAGCCCCAGCAGGTTGTCGGTTTCAGGCCGTTCGGGATTGCCGAACTCCAGCCCCATGATCGGATCGGTCTTGGCCCGTTTCACCTTCTTGGTGATCAGCTCGGGGGGATCGAGCAGGTTGATGCGGGAGCCTTCGTTGGGATCGCTTTTGCTCATCTTGCTGCGCCCATCGGTGAGGCTCATCACCCGGGCCCCTTCCTTGAGAATCAGCGGTTCAGGCACCTTCAGCACCGGGATCGGCTCGCCTTCGGCATCCCTGGGGGCAAAGCGGGCGTTGATGCGCTGCTGGGCGATGTCGCGGGCCAGCTCGAGGTGCTGTTTCTGGTCTTCGCCCACCGGCACCAGATCGGCGTCATAGAGCAGGATGTCGGCGGCCATCAGCACCGGGTAATCGAGCAGGCCCACCGACACCTGATCGCCCTGTTTCACGGCCTTCTCCTTGAACTGGATCATCCGCTCCAGCCAGTTCAGTGGAGTGACGCAGTTCAGCAGCCAGCAGAGCTCGCTGTGGGCCGGCACGTGGCTCTGCACGAACACTGTGGCCTTGGCAGGATCGATGCCGCAGGCCAGGTAGAGGGCGGCAGTGCTGCGCGTGTCGGCCGCCAGCTGCTCCGGATTGTGGGGAACGGTGATGGCATGCAGATCCACCACACAGAAAAAGGTGTCGTGGCTGTCCTGCAGATCCACCCAGTTACGGATGGCGCCGAGCCAGTTGCCCAGGTGCAGTGATCCGGTTGGTTGAACCCCTGAGAGAACCCGGGCCCTTGGCATCTGTAATCGCTGGCGAGTCGCCGGATTCTGCCTTGAGGCCTATCCGGCGAACCCGCCCTTGGCGATCAGGCTTCGGCGGCTGCTTCCGTCGCCGGAGCATCGGCGACGTCCACATCGGTCGCGTCAATCTCGGGGGCAGCTTCAGCCGGTGCCTCAGCGTCAGCCACCGCTTCCGGTGCCGCTGTCACGGGCTTGGCGGGCCGTGCGAAGGGGTTGGGGCGGCTGGAGGCGGGGCGCTCACCGCGCTCGGGGCGGGGACCACGGCGTTCGCCACCGGGGCGACCGCCACCACTGGCGCGGTGCTGAGCCACCGCCTCATCGAGCTTGCCCTCTTCCAGCAGCTGGGCCACGGTGCGGATCGAAAGGCCGAGTGCCGCCACGGTGGAGCGCAGGCCGAAGGCCTCCTGTACGGCGCGGGCGGCACGCATTTCGTTGTCGCTCAGGCGGATGCGGAAGCCACCGGCCTCGCGACCACCGCCATCACGGGCTCCACCGCCCTGACGGGGACCACGGTCGCCGCGGAAGCGTTCGTTCGAGCTGGGTTGGAAATCGCCGTCGGCCATGGCCGCACACCTGAACAGTCAGGCGCAAGTGTGCCCTATGGCTGGCGTTCAGGGCCAGCACCAGTGCAGCCGGTGGTGTTCGGGGCTGCCCTGGCGGGCGAGCACCAGCAGAGGGATGGGTGTGGGGCCATCCGCCTCCAGGAGCTGGCGGTAGCGCTCCAGCAGTTGCAGGTAGGCGCTGAGTGTCCAGCCATGGTGACCCCGTTCCTGCGCCTGCCAGAAACGTCTGAGGGCCAGGCTGCAGCTCTGGCGCCCGAATTCCTGCCAGCAGAGCTCCTGGGCCTGCAGGGGCTCGATGCCCTGTTGGCGCCATTCGCGGAACCGCACCAGTTCCGGGGCATCGCCGGTGCTGTCGGGAGGCAGCGCCCGGGTCAGCTCTTCCACAGCCACCCGCTGCAGTTGCAGCCAGCAGCGATCGAGCAGCAGCACCGGTAGCGCTCCATGCCACCGCTCCTGTTGCTGCTGAGTGGTCAGCAGTGCATCCACCTGCCGCTGCAACCGCGGCGTCAACGCCGTTACCCGTTCAGCCATGGGTGCCGCGGAACGTGATGTCGGCGATGGCGTATTCGCGCGGCTCCAGATGGATAGTGCAACGCACCTTGCCGAAGCGGGCCTCGAGATGCTCTTCCACCAGCTCGGTGATGCGGTGGGCCGTGGGCAGATCGTTGGCATCCACCACCATGTGCAGCTCGATGAACACCCGTTGGCCGAGCACACCCCGGCTGGCGATGTCGTGCACGTTCAATACACCGGGAACGGTCATGGCCACTTCGTGAATGGCCTCCGGTGCGATGGCGATCTGATCCACCAGCCACGGCAGGTTGCTCTTGAGCACTTGCCAGCAGGCCCGCACCAGCAGCACGCAGAGTGGAATGGCCATGGCCACATCGAGCCAGTTGAGGCCCAGGGTCAGCACGCCCGCCAGGCCAAGCAGCACCACCGCTGTGGTCCAGAGATCGCTGGTGGTGTGCCTCGCATCCGCCAGCAGCAGCTGGCTTCCCAGCCTGCGCCCCTCGCTGCGTTCGTAGCCAGCCAGGAGCAGATTGCAGCCGAGCACGATCAGCAGCAGCACCAGCTGCTTGCCATCCAGGCGCAGGGGGGGCAGACCGGCGGCGATGCGCTCCACCGAGGTCTTGAGAATTTCAAAGGCCGTGAACAGGATGAAGCCCGCGATGGCGAGAGCCCCGAGGCCTTCGTATTTGTCGTGGCCGTAGGGGTGATCCCGATCCGGCTTGGGATCCGACAGCCCGTTGGTGATCAGACCCAGCAGGCTGCTCAGACCATCGGTGGCGCTGTGCATGGCATCGGCCAGCACCGCCAGGGAGCCGCTGAGCAGACCGATCACCAGCTTGAGCAGGGTCATCGAGACGTTGACGGCCAGCGCGACCAGCAGAACGCGCTGCACCGCACGGCGGTTGTCATCGCGCTGGAGCACGGTGGTTGACGGTGCCTGACCCGTGCTGGCGACTCCCATGGCCCGGCAGGCTCACAACAGTGAACCCAAGGTATTGGGTCTGCGCAGTGCACACCAGCTGAGCTAAAGAGATCCGGCGCTTCCGCAGGACCCTGCAGCCGTTGATTCCGCCATCCCCCCTGCTCAGTGCCGGGCTGCTGCCGCAGCTGCGCCGCTTCTGGCCCCTGGCGGCTGGCTTGGGAGGAGGGGTGATCCTGCTGGAGAGCAGCCGTGGCCCCCTCTCCTCCCTGATCAGCCTCAGCGCGGCGGCTGCAGGCTTCTGGCTGCTGAGCGGCCGGTTGCGCCCCTCGGGCCGGGCCCTGCCCAAGAGCGTTGAGGGCTGGCTGGAGCGCTGCCAGAACGTGCTGGAGTGCTTCGAGCGGCTCGAGCCCGATGCCGATCCGCTCGAGCAGCAACAGCGCCGCGAGCAGCTCGAGCAGCTCCGCTCCAGCCAGGGCGACTCCCATCTGCAGGTCGCTCTGGTGGGACTGGCCGGCTGGACTGAGGCCCTGCAGGCGCAGTTGTTGCAGCATTGCCGCTCGCCGTTGCCGTTGCGGGTACTGCGCGGTCAGCCATTGCCCCTCAGCAGTGCTGCCTGGCACTGGCCAGACGCCTTCCGGCGCTGCGATCTGATCGTGTACCGCCTCACCCTGCCCCTCTCGGCGGCGGATCTGCGCTGGCTGGAAGCGCTGCCCAAGGGGCAGGAGGTGCTGCTGCTGGTGGATCGTCCATCAGGTGATTGGTTGTTGGCGCTCCATCAGTTGCAGCATCAGCTGCCTGAGCATCTGCGCCAGCAGTGCTGGCCCTGGTCGCCGGAACGCAGCGAAGACTGCGCCGCTGATCTGCAGCCCCTGGCCCGCGCCTTTGCAGCCCTGGGGCCTGAGCGGTTGCGGCTCACCCAGCAACGCTGCCTGGAAGAGCTGCACGGCAGCTGGCAGCTGGCTCTTGAAAGCCTGCGCCGCCGCCAATGGCAGCAGTTGATGCAACGCACCCAGTGGACCGTGGCCGCCGGGGTGGTGGTGGCACCTCTGCCCAGCCTGGATCTGCTGGTGCTGGCCGCCGCCAACGGCCTGATGCTGCAGGAGATGGCCCGTCTGTGGGATTGTCCCTGGTCGCTGGAGCAGCTCCAGGCCGCATCCCTGCATCTGGCCAAGGCCTGCCTGGCGCTGGGGGTCGTGGAGTGGAGCGCTCAGGCGCTGGGCGTTCTGGTGAAGCTGCATGGGGCCACCTGGCTGGTGGGCGGCGCGCTGCAGGCTCTCAGTGCCGCCTATCTCACCCGTGTGGTGGGCCGGGCGATGGCTGACTACATGGCTCTGGCCGCCGGGGTGCCGGAGGCGGAGCTTGAGCGACTGCTGCAACAGCAGGCGCCTCTGCTCGTGGCCCGGGCTGCCGAGGAGGAAAAACTGGATTGGGCAGGCTTCCTGCAACAGGCGCAGCAGTGGCTGCAACAGAGCGGCACCGCACTGGTACTCAAACCTTCATGAAGCGTTCATGAAGTGCTTCATGAAGTTGCGTGAGATCTGGCGAATTTAATTTTTGCTTCCGGGATTCTTTTTTGGAGCTCCGTAGCCTGGCCGTGCCGCATCTGTGGCACTCCTTCTCATCCGGCTCATCAGAGCCAGCTGATTCATGACCACTGCTCTCCGCAGCGGCCGCTCCAGCTCCTGGTCACAATTCTGTGAGTGGGTTACCAGCACCGATAACCGCATTTATGTGGGTTGGTTCGGTGTGCTGATGATCCCCTGCCTGCTGGCGGCCACCATCTGCTTCATCGTTGCCTTCATTGCGGCTCCTCCCGTCGATATCGACGGTATCCGTGAGCCCGTTGCCGGTTCGTTCATCTACGGCAATAACATCATTTCCGGCGCTGTGATTCCCAGCAGCAACGCCATCGGTCTGCACTTCTACCCCATCTGGGAAGCGGCCTCTCTGGATGAGTGGCTCTACAACGGCGGCCCCTATCAGCTGGTGGTGTTCCACTTCCTGATCGGCATCTCCTGCTACATGGGCCGCCAGTGGGAGCTCTCCTACCGCCTGGGGATGCGCCCCTGGATCTGCGTGGCCTACAGCGCTCCGCTGTCTGCCGCCTTTGCGGTGTTCCTGATCTACCCCTTCGGTCAGGGCTCCTTCTCGGATGGCATGCCCCTCGGCATCAGCGGCACCTTCAACTTCATGCTGGTGTTCCAGGCTGAGCACAACATCCTGATGCACCCCTTCCACATGCTGGGGGTGGCGGGTGTGTTCGGTGGCTCCCTGTTCTCCGCCATGCATGGTTCGCTGGTGACCTCCTCCCTGGTACGTGAAACCACCGAAACCGAGAGCCAGAACTACGGCTACAAGTTCGGTCAGGAGGAAGAGACCTACAACATCGTGGCTGCCCACGGTTACTTCGGTCGCCTGATCTTCCAGTACGCCTCCTTCAACAACAGCCGCAGCCTGCACTTCTTCCTCGGTGCCTGGCCCGTGGTCGGCATCTGGTTCACCTCCATGGGCATCAGCACCATGGCCTTCAACCTGAACGGCTTCAACTTCAACCAATCCGTCCTGGATTCTCAGGGCAAGGTTGTGAACACCTGGGCCGACGTGCTCAACCGCGCCAACCTGGGTATGGAAGTGATGCACGAGCGCAACGCTCACAACTTCCCCCTCGATCTGGCCACCACCCAGTCGATTCCGGTGGCTCTCACCGCCCCGGCCATCGGCTGAGCCATCAGCCTGGTTCGAGCCCCCGCTGCGGCGGGGGTTTTTTAATGCCCGGATGCCTGAAGCTCCACCGCCATCCCCGTTGCAGCTGATCGATGGGCCGGCCTCGGCCCCCGCCACGCTGCTGCTCGCCCACGGTGCCGGTGCACCCATGGACAGCCCCTTTCTGCAGACCATGGCCAGCGGCCTGGCAGCCCTGGGCTGGCGGGTGGTCCGTTTTGAATTTCCTTATATGGCCAAGGCGCGCCAGAGCGGCCAGCGCCGGGCACCGGATCGCCAGCCTGTGCTGCTGCAGAGCTGGCGCGATCAGGTGGCTGCGGCTGCATCGCAGGGACCTCTGTTCCTTGGTGGTAAGTCGATGGGTGGCCGGATGGCCAGCCTGGTGCTCGAGGAGCAGGCTCAGGCGGCTGCGGTGCTGGGTTGTCTCTGCCTGGGCTACCCCTTCCATCCACCGGGTAAGCCCGAGTCCCTGCGGATCGCACACCTGCAGACCCTGACGCAGCCCGTTCTGGTGGTGCAGGGCAAGCGCGACAGCTTCGGGCGTCGCGCCGAGGTGGAGGGCTACGGGCTGAGTTCAGCCGTGCAGGTGCACTGGATTCCTGACGGTGATCACAGCTTCAAGCCCACCAA
Source organism: Cyanobacteriota bacterium (assembly GCA_039798305.1). Lineage (GTDB taxonomy): Bacteria > Cyanobacteriota > Cyanobacteriia > PCC-6307 > Cyanobiaceae > Vulcanococcus. The sequence continues at coordinate 5,431 of JBDKGF010000164.1, read as the reverse complement.
GCGTTCCGGTCTGAGTGGGAGTGCGAATCTGCAGGAGGCGATCGCCGCCGCCGATCAGTTCATGGCTTCGTGTTGTCGAGATCGCTCGGCCGGCTGAGCACAAACAGCACTCCACCGGTGAGGGCCAGGCCGATCACCACCATGGCTGTGATGGCCGTGCTGTAGTCCGTCTGCATGGTGGCGTAACAAAGTGTTAAAGCACCCTAGGCGACCTGCGGAAGCGCTTCCAGTGCGCTGGCCATGCTGATCGGCTGGAGCTCCCGGGAGCTCGTGACCTCGATGACCCGCCCGATCGAGGCTGGTGTGGCGAGCGCTTCGACGCAGCAGCGGGCCACCAGCCGGCGCGGAATCGAATCGCTCTCCTGCTGGTCCGCGTTGCTGTAGCGGATCCCCTCCTGTTCCAGCTCCGTCTCCCGCTCGGAGAGCCCGCCGGGGCGGATCACAGTCCAGTCGAGACCACTGCGCTCCAGGCTCTGCTCGCCGACGCGCTTCCACACCAGGATCAGGCCGAACAGGTTGAGCGGGTGCCGCCAGCGGCCGGCGCAGAGCGAGCTCACCAGCACCACTCGCCGAATGCCCAGGCGCTGACAACTTTCCACCTGCTGCCGCACGCCCCAGGCATCCACCCGCATCGGGCCGGTGAGATCGACCGACGGCCGAGCCCCGGTGGCGATCACCAGCCCATCGCAGCCGGCGAGTGCGGCATCGAGGGCCCCGCGATCATCGAGCCGCAGACGATGCTGCTCGCACGGCGCCAGGGATGCGGGAACGATCGATTGGGGCTGCAGCAGCAGACGTGGCTGATCTCCTTGCCGCAGCAGTTCTTCAGCAACCCGGAAGCCGGTTTTGCCGGAGGCGCCGCTCACGGCAATGGTGCGGGACATCGCGTGGGGATGACGTGCAATAGGTGGGCAGTATCGCGGCTCTGCATGAAGCGCTGGCACCCTCCTGAGCCCGACGACGGCGACTGGCCTGTAGATCGCGGCCGGCCCTTGGGGCTTCGCCTGCTGGCGCTGCTGGGCGCCTTCTCTTTCGTGATGCTGGGGCTCAGCAGCCTGGCGCCGCTGTTGCATCCACCGCAGCCCACACCCCCTGCCTGGCCGGAGCGGCCCCGCGATGCTCAGGTGAGTGGCTTGCGGAGGTGGGCGTGATCATCTTGAGCAGCGTTCCGCTCATCCCTGCTCTGCTGGTGGCCCTGGCGGCGGCGGCCTGCCTGGGCCTGCTGATCCTGTTGGCCGGCCTCCAACGGGTGTTTGCCGTGGCGCCCCGCCTTCAGCCGCTCCCTGCGCAACAGGCGCTGCCTGCAGACACCCTCACCGTGGTGATTCCGGCCTACAACGAGGCTGCCAACATCCAGGCCTGCCTCAGCCACGTGCTGGCCAGTGATCCACCCTGCGGCTCCTGGCGTGTGGTGGTCGTCGATGACGCTTCCACCGATGCCACGGCGGCACTGGCCATGGCCACTGCTGCCGCCAGTGGTTGCCCGCCGGATCGATTCCAGCTGCTGCACGCCGGCGCCAGACCGGTGGATCAACGCTGGGTAGGCAAGAACTGGGCCTGCACCCGGGCGGCTGAACAGATCCACACCGACTGGCTGCTGTTCATCGATGCCGATGTGCGGCTCCGCCCGGATGCCCTGCGCCGCGCGCTGGCCCAGGCCTGCCAGGAGCAGGCGGATCTCTTCAGCCTGGCGCCGCGCCTGGCCTGTTCCTGCCTGGCGGAATGGATGGTGCAACCGATCATGGCCAGCCTGCTCGGGCTGGGTTTTCCGATTCAGGCCGCCAACGATCCCGCCAGCCCGGTGGCCTTCGCTGCGGGGCCGTTCATGTTGTTCCGCCGCGTGGCCTATGAGCAGATCGGTGGCCACCGGGCCCTGGCGGCTGAGGTGGTGGAGGATCTGGCCCTGGCCCGCCGGATCAAGAGCCAGGGCCATCGGCTCCGTTACCTGCTGGGGCTCGATGTGCTCGAGCTGAGCATGTACGCCGATCTCGCTGCCCTCTGGGAAGGCTGGAGCAAGAACTGGTTTCTGGGTCTGGATTCCAGTGTCGCCAAGGCGCTGGGGGCGGCGGCCGTGGTGGTGCTGATGTTCAGCGGCCCCTGGCTGCTGCTCGGTTCCGGCCTGGTGCTGCTGAGGTTGATGCCGCTGCAGCAGAGCTGGTGGCTGGCCCTTCTGGCTCTCGCCGCCCTGGGGGTGGGCCTGCAGCTGCTGTTGCGGCTCTGGAGCCGTAGCCAGTTTCAGGTGCCGATCCGGTTCTGGTGGCTGATGGGGGCCGGTGGTCTTCTGGTTGGCGCCATCGGCCCCACATCGGTCTGGCGAACCCTCACCGGTCGGGGGTGGACCTGGAAGGGCAGGCCCCTGGCTTGATGGCTCAGGTGCCGAACTGATTCTTGATCGCCTGATTGGTATTCGCCTGTTCACTGAACCAGGCTTTGAGCAGATCCTTGGCCAGGTGGCGCAGCGCCGCTGCATCGGTCTGGGCATCGATTTCGCGTTTGAGGCGCTCCACCTCAAAGGATTGATTCAGGCTCAGTTCGATCGGGGCCATCGATCAACGGCGATGGGACCACAGCACCGTATGGAGAGTGTTCGTGACGGGCGTAGCGGCTGATACGCGGCCAGGCGTCAGGTCAGCGATCTCAAACGGTGACCGTTTGTAAAACGCTGCGCCGTTTGTCGTGCGTGGCCTGCGGATCCGTTAGGAGTGCATCAGGGCTGGAGCCGTTGATGCGTCTGAGCTGGAGTCAACATCTGGGCGCTGCTCGGACCCTCGAGTCGGTCGGGGATGAGCAGACCGGTACGGCCATGGCGTTGATGGGTGTGGCCCTGCTGATGCTTCTGCAGGACCTCGCTATGGCGATCGATTCGCCCATCGATCACCCCGGCGCGTAACGAGCGCCACATATTCACAAAATCTTTCTGATTCCTTCGTCGCAAACTAGCTGCAGCAGCGCGCAATTTTCTTAGCGTTGCGCCATTGCAGCGGTTTGCATCATGTCCGATCATTCACGTTCAGGTCGTGAGCGTTCTCTTCAGCCCGCCAGTTTGAAGTGGCAGGCTGATGGTGAGCTTTCCCAGCAGGATGTGTTCAACCTGGTGTGCAAGCTTCGCGCGGTTGAGCCAGGACGCACCGGTAACGAGCTCTGGCGTCTTGGTCAGAAATACCCCAATCGGCGTTGATGTGCTGATCAACGGCCCGCTTGGTGATCGTTGTTACGCGTGAATCAGGCCACAGGAATACGTTGAATCGGCTCCTGAACGGTGTGGTTCATGTCTTCCGATCCGTCTCCTGCCGCTGAACTCTCCATCGCTCAGCAGTTCGAAATCGAGCGGTTCAACCGCGCCATCGACGCCACTTGTGACCCTGAGCAACTGCGCACCCTGGCCAAGCAGCTTCTGCAGGCCTGGCACACCCAGAAGGCGGCGACCCACTGGGTGACGAGCCAGCAGCTCTGATCGCCGCGTCGCCCGCGGGCGTGCACTGCTTCACTCCCAGAACGGTCTCCTTAGGGTTGGCCCTGAGATTCTTTTGGGTTTGGCTTCAGTCGCTGCACCCTGCTCCCGTCGCACCATCAGAGCCCGCTCACGTTTCGGGGTCGCCGCGCTGCTTTCGGCCCTGCTCGTCGGCTGCTCCACCTCCTCCCCTCGCTCCAGCAGCGCTCCGCCTGCGGCCACAAGCAAGCCTGTGGTGCTCACCACCTTCACGGTGCTGGCCGACCTGGCCCGCCAGGTGGCGGGTGATCGCCTGGAGGTGCGCTCGATCACCAAGCCCGGCGCTGAAATTCACGGCTACGAGCCCACCCCCAGTGATCTTGAGGCGGCTCAGGGAGCCAGCCTGATTGTGCAGAACGGCCTGGGTCTTGAACGCTGGGCTGATCGCTTTGTGGCGTCATCCGGGAAGGTGCCGACGATCACCCTCAGCCAGGGGATGCAGCCGGTGCTGATCGAGGGCGACGTGGCTGCAGGCAAGCCGAATCCCCATGCCTGGATGTCGCCTAGGCGTGCTGAGCACTACGTGGATCGTCTGGTGGAGGCGTTCACGGCGCTGGATCCTGCGGGTGCAAGCGGGTTCCGCCAGCGGGGAGAGGCCTATAAGCAGCAGCTCAGAACCCTCGATGCCGAACTGCGCAGCGCCCTGGCCCGGGTGCCTGCACACCAACGGCTGCTGGTCAGCTGCGAAGGCGCCTTCAGCTACCTGGCCCGCGATTACGGCCTGGATGAGGCCTACCTCTGGCCTGTGAATGCCGAAACCCAGGTGACTCCCCGGCGTCTGGCCCGGTTGATCGACACGGTGAAGCAACGGCGCGTCCCGGCCGTGTTCTGTGAAAGCACCGTGAGCGATGAGGCGCAGCGGGAGGTGGCCCGGGCCACGGGCGCTCGATTCGGGGGTACGTTCTATGTGGATTCCCTCTCCGGCAGCGGTGGCCCAGCCCCGAGCCTTCTGGCCCTGCAACGCCACAACGTGAACCTGATCGTCCAAGGCCTGAGCCAGCAGCCCGCAGCAGGATCGCCGCGATGAGCGCTCGCCTGGTGCCACCGGCCGGCCCTCGTATCGAGGTCGAGCAGCTGTGTGTGGATTACAACGGCACGGTTGCTCTCTACGACGCTGACCTCAGCCTGCCGCCGGGGTGTATCTGCGGTCTGGTGGGGATGAACGGGGCCGGTAAAACCACCCTGTTCAAGGCGCTCACCGGCTTCGTGCGTCCATCCCATGGCCGCATCCGCATCAACGGGCAGACGGTGCTGGCGGCCCAGAAGGATCAGGCGGTGGCCTACGTGCCCCAGAGCGAGGGCATCGACTGCAACTTCCCGATTTCCGTCTGGGATGTGGTGATGATGGGCCGCTACGGCTCGATGAGCGTGCTGCGCTGGCCGCGCCAATCGGATCGGGTGGCCGTGCGCGATGCCCTTGAGCGGGTCGATCTGCTCTCCTTGGCCCGGCGTCCGATCGGCGCCCTCTCCGGTGGCCAGCGCAAGCGGGCCTTTCTGGCCCGGGCCATCGCTCAGCGCGCCTCGGTGCTGCTGCTGGATGAGCCGTTCAATGGCGTCGATGTGCGCACTGAGCAGCTGATGGCGCAGCTGTTTCTGCAGTTCCGCCAGGAGGGCCGCACGATCCTGATCTCCACCCACGACCTTGGCCATATCCGTGAGTTCTGCGATCTGGTGGTTTTGATCAACCGCACCGTGTTGGCTTACGGCGAAACCAGCGCCGTGTTCACGCCCGAGAACCTGGCCCGCACCTTCGGTGGGATGGTGCCCAAGCCATGACCTGGCTGCTGGAACCCCTCAGCCATGCCTTCATGGTGAAGGCCCTGCTGGTGAGCGCCCTGGTGGGCGGTGTGTGCGGGCTGCTCTCCTGCTACATGACCCTCAAGGGCCTGTCTCTTATACACATCTCCGAGCCCACGAGACTGGACCTAATCTCGGATGCCG
>JBDKGF010000163.1:0-2553 GCA_039798305.1 Cyanobacteriota bacterium | reverse complement strand
GGTTTGGGAATCGTCGGGAGTGGCGCAGCCGTTGGATCCAGCTGCACGGCTGCGCTCAGGGCGGCCAGGCCATCGGCCTCTGCCTCCAGCACCGGCAACAGCGCGGCGTGATTGGTTTTGGCAAAACGCTGGCTGCCATCGCGCAGCTCCAGCCGCCAGGCGCGGTGGATGCAGCCACCGCCCACCGGTTGCATCGCTGCCAGCTCCAGGCCCTGCTGCGCCAGCCAGCGCGCCATCACCTGCTGCTGCATGGCGGATCCGGACCCACGCCGGTGCGGGAGGCGCTGCCAGCATGCCGTGATGTTGAGCCGTTGTGATGTGGCGGTGGTGGGGGGCGGCATCGCCGGCCTCACCGCGGCAGCCTTGCTCGCCGCCGAGGGGCTGCAGGTGGAGCTTCTGGAGGCCCACAGCCAGAGCGGCGGCTGCGCGGGGACGTTCCGCCGGGGGCCTTACACCTTCGATGCCGGCGCTACCCAGGTGGCCGGTTTCGAGCCGGGGGGAATCCATGAGCGCCTGTTCCGCCATTTCGGGTTGCCCCTGCCGCAGGCCACCCCGCTTGATCCGGGTTGCAGCGTGCAGCTGGCCGGAGACGCCGCGCCCATTCCGCTCTGGAGGGATCCTGACCGCTGGCAGCAGGAACGGCAGCGGCAGTTCCCCGGCAGCGAACGCTTCTGGCAGCTCTGCGGCTGGCTGCATCAGAGCAACTGGGCCTTCGCCGGCCGCGATCCGGTGCTTCCTCCGCGCAGTGTCTGGGATCTACGCCAGCTGCTGTCCGCTGTAGGCCCGGCCAGCCTGGCCAGCGGTGTGCTGGTGGGCGCCACGGTTGCTGATCTGCTCCACCTCTGCGGCTGTGCCAGCGATCAGCGCCTGCGGCGCTTTCTCGATCTTCAGCTGAAGCTCTATTCCCAGGAGCCCGCCGATCGCACCGCCGCTCTCTACGGCGCCACGGTGCTGGCCATGGCCCAGGCGCCGCTGGGGCTCTGGCACCTGCAGGGTTCGATGCAGGTGCTCAGTACCGCGCTGGAGCAGGCCCTGGCCCAGGCCGGTGGCCGGCTGCGGCTGCGCCATCGTCTCCAGAGTCTCTCTGCTGCAGCCGGCGGCTGGAGGCTGGAGGGTGTGGTGGCCGGCCAGCGGCCGTTTGCGCTTGAGGCCGGGCAGGTGGTGAACACCCTGCCGCCCCAGTTGCTACCGGATCTGCTGGGCCAGAGCCTGCCTCAGAGCTATCGCCAGCGGATCGCGGCGTTCCCCGATCCCTCCGGCGCCCTGGTGCTCTACGGCGCTGTACCGCGCGCCTGCCTGCCGTCCCGGCTGGGGCTGCATGCCCAGCTCGAGTGGGGAGATCCCGGCAACCTGTTCGTGTCGATCAGCGCCGAGGGTGATGGCCGTGCTCCCGAAGGTCACGCCACGGTCATCGCCAGCGTGTTCACGGCGGCCCGGCCCTGGTTCGAAGGGTCCGAGTCCCACTACCAACAGCGCAAACAAGAGGCCCTGGTGGGGATTCAGGCCGGGTTGCAGCAGTTGCTGGGGCTGCACCCGGAACAGTTCCTGCACGTGGAGCTGGCCACGCCGCGGGGGTTCGCCGGCTGGACCGGCCGCCCCTTCGGCTTTGTGGGGGGGCTGGGGCAGCACCCGAGCCGCTTCGGTCCCTTCGGGTTGGCCAGCCGCACGCCGCTGGAGGGGCTGTGGCTCTGCGGCGATGCGATCTATCCGGGCGAGGGCACCGCGGGGGTGAGCCTCTCGGCCTTCACGGCCTGCCGGCAACTGCTCGCCGCCAGCGGCCGCGAACTCCAGTTGGCGTCATAGCGGCGGGGTGTGGCTCTGGTGGGCCAGGGCTGCCCTGTCAGAGAAATTCCGGCCGCAGGGCCTGGCAGTGCTCCAGCCGCTGCTGCAGTGCTGGCCAGGCTTCCTGCTCCACCAGGGTTTCCAGCTCGGCCAGCTGGTGGCGGTACTGCTGGATGGCCTGCAGCACGGCGTTGCGGTTGCAGCGCGCCATCAGCGCTCCGAGCTCCGGATTGCCGCCGCCGATTCGGCTGGTGTCGGCGAAGCCGCTGGAGGCCAGCTGCCGCACCAGGGCCTCGGCACCGGCGGCGTGGCCGCCCTGCTCCGCTGCCTCCAGCAGCGCGGCGCTCACCAGCACCGGCATGTGGGAGATCAGCGCCACGGCACGGTCGTGGGCGGCGGCCTCACAGCAGAGCCACCGCGCCTGCACCACAGCGGCCAGCTCCCGCACAAGCTCCAGCGCTGCAGGGTCGCTTTTGCTGGTAGGGGTGGCCACCCAGGGGCGCCCGGCAAACAGACCGGCCAGGCCCGCTTCCACGCCGGCCTCGGCCGTGCCCGCCATCGGATGGCTCGCGACGAAGCGCGGGTGCAGCGACTGCCAGCGCTCCAGCACCGGCTGCTTCACCGAGCCCACGTCGGTGATCACCGCATCAGGGGGGAGGCCTTCCAGCAGTTCTGCCGGTGGATCGAGCAGGCGATCAAGGGGCAGGGCCAGCACGATCAGGCCACAGCCCTGCAGCACCGCGGGATCGGTGTCGATCCGCTGGGCGAGCT
>JBDKGF010000162.1:0-3531 GCA_039798305.1 Cyanobacteriota bacterium | reverse complement strand
CTTCAACGCCTCATGCCGCGGCCATCTCCACGCCCACGCCTCCTGCCAGCACGATCAGGTCGGCCAGCGACACCCGCATGCCTCCGCGGCATGAGGCGTTGAAGGCCTCCTGGATGCTGGTCAGGTCACCGATCACCTTCCGTAGTTGCTGCGGCTGGTTCACCTCCCACACGTTCTGCGGGGCCAGGCGAACCCGGGCGCCGTTGGCACCGCCGCGTTTGTCGGAGCCCCGGAATGTTGAAGCGGAAGCCCAGGCGGTGGCCACCAGCTCCGGCACGCTCAGGCCGCTGCGCTGGATCCGTTGCCTGAGATCAGCAACGGCGGCCTCATCCACCACCGGATGGTCGAGGGCCGGGATCGGGTCCTGCCAGATCAGTGGCTCAGCGGGTGCTTCGGGTCCCAGATAGAGGCTGCGGGGGCCCATGTCGCGGTGGGTGAGTTTGAACCAGGCCCGCGAGAAGGCTTCGGCGAAGGCGGCGGGGTTCTGGTGGAAATGCCGTGAGATCGGCTCGTAGATCGGATCAAAACGCAGCGACAGATCCGCCGTGGTCATCATCGGCGGGTGCTTGATGCCCGGCCGGTGGGCATCCGGGATCATGTGCTCCTCGCGGCAATCCCTGGCCTGCCATTGCCAGGCGCCGGTGGGGCTCTTGATCAGATCCCATTCGTACCCGAAGAGCATGTCGAAGTAGCCCATATCCCAACGGTTGGGGTTGGGCTTCCAGGCGCCTTCGATGCCGCTGCTGGTGGTGTCGGCCCCCTTGCCGCTCCCGTGCTGATTGCGCCAGCCCAGGCCCATCTCCTCCATCAGTGCCCCCTCCGGCGCTGGACCCACCAGAGCCTCAGGCCCGGCTCCATGGGCTTTGCCGAAGGTATGACCGCCGGCGGTGAGGGCCACGGTTTCCTCGTCGTTCATGGCCATGCGTGCGAAGGTTTCGCGCACATCGCGCCCGGAAGCCACTGGATCGGGTTCGCCATTGGGGCCCTCCGGGTTCACGTAAATCAGGCCCATCTGCACCGCTGCCAGCGGATGTTCGAGCTGGCGATCACCGCTGTAGCGCTCATCGCCGAGCCAGGTGCGTTCGTTGCCCCAGTAGATGTCCTCCTCCGGCTGCCAGATATCGCTGCGGCCACCGGCGAAGCCGAAGGTGCGCAGGCCCATCGATTCGAGGGCGCAGTTGCCGGCCAGGATGATCAGGTCTGCCCAGGAGATGCGGTTGCCGTACTTCTGCTTGATCGGCCAGAGCAGACGGCGGGCCTTATCGAGATTGACGTTGTCAGGCCAGCTGTTGAGTGGTGCGAAGCGCTGGTTGCCGGTGCCGCCGCCGCCACGCCCATCGGCGGTGCGGTACGTGCCGGCGCTGTGCCAGGCCATGCGGATGAATAGGCCGCCGTAGTGACCCCAGTCGGCCGGCCACCACTCCTGGGAATCGGTCATCAGGGCGAACAGATCCTGCTTGAGGCCCTGGTAGTCGAGCTGCTGGAAAGCCTGGCGATAGTTGAAGGTGTCGCCGAGGGGATTGGCGGCTGGATTGTGTTGATGCAGGATCGCCAGATTCACCTGCTGAGGCCACCAATCCCGCGGTGAAGGGCCTCTCCCCGCCACGGGCATCGCAGCGCTGCCATGCCCGCTGAAGGGGCACTTGCCGAGTTCGGTCATGGCGGGGTGCGTGGGTGTTCAGGCCGAACTGACCGTATGCAGTGGATTCCACTTCGGCTGCGACCTGCAACAGAGCGTTGCGGCTCCGTCAAGCTGCTGGGCCCTGGCCAGAGGCTGCCAGCGCTGCTTCACCGCGGCGGTGCAGCTCGCGGGCGTAATCCGTCCATACCCCCTGGCCCCAGTAGCGAAAACAGCTGGTTTCCAGCAGCAGCAGATACAGCAACGCCTCCTGATACGTGGGCGTTTGCGTGGTGGATGGATCCTGCGCCACCTGGAGATCAAAGCGCTGATGAAAGGCAGCGCTGAGCTGCTGCATCGGCCCCAGCACATTCTCGTAGCCCTCCACCCAGCTGAGGTTGTTGGTCCAGGAGGCGCCTTCCATGGCAAACCCGCAATCGCTGGCGGTGCAGGCCTCGATCGCGGCTTCCACCGCCTCGGGCCCCTGGCTGCTGTCCAGTTGCTGCCAGAGCTGATGCTGGTGCACTGCTTGAATGGGGGGAAAATCAGCCTCCGAGCTCTTCAGCAAATCCAGATACTCGCTGCCGTTGAGCGCCACCGTTCCGGGGTGATCGCGAAGTTTTTGGTAGGCCTGGATGAACGCTGAAGGGAATTCGTTCATCATCACGCCGCCGTTCTCACCATCGGCGATCTGCGTCACCAGTGCGGGTACTTCCCGCTCGCCGAGGGGCAAGCGGCCCAGGCCGAGCGCTTCGTAGCAGGGCTGCATCTGCCCCACCAATTTGGTGTCAGACCCCTGGGTTTTGATCAGGGCGGTGATGCTCACGCTCTCGCCTGAACTGTTGCGCGTCACAAGCCGATTGGGCACAAAACACTGCTGCTGGCTGAGGTCAGAACCATCAAGGTTCTCCACGCTGTGCTCCTGCACCAACAGCCACTGGTAGCCGCAGTCCTTCAGGGCCTTCACAAAGGCATAGAGCGTGTCGGGATGGTTGGGCAGATGCATCTCCGGCGGTGAAAATCCGCGCACACGGCTGAGGGCTTCCGTGCCAAATTGAGCCGCAAACTGGTGCTGCCAGGCCTGGATCTGCAGTTTCAGATCAGGAATCGGTGTGGAGGGCGCCACAGCGTGGCCCCAGAAGCTGCCCAGCCACTCCACATGGGTCTGTATCACGGGGTCGCAGGCGAGATAGTGCAGGGCATTGAGAATGTCGCTGCGGCCCATCTGCTCAAAGCCCCAGAGCAGCGTGCCGGAGTAATCGAGCATGATCCGCGGCTGACAGCCTTCGCTGATCAGCTGGGGTATCAGATCCGCCATGCGCCGGTAGCACTGCGCGAAGGGTTCGGCGTTGTGGTTGTCGCCTTCTCCCGGGTGCTCGACCATGAACTGGAGGTGATTGATCAGCTCACCCTGTGCTCCCGCTGGAATGGTGGGCTGATGCATATGCAGGGCGCAGGCGAAGCAGGAATGGAATGCCTGCGCTGTCGCCTCCTGTTTGCGCTCCGCTGTTGGCGGCCGCTGCTCCATCACGGCTTGGAGTTCGGCTTCACGGCCGGCGATCGGCGGCGGCTTCAGCGCTGGATCGTTCGTCAGGGTGATTCCGCGATTCCTCCCACCATCACCACGCGCAGCTCTGGCGGCAACAGATCGGTTGGCTCAGCTGCGTTGACGGCGATTGGCCTTGCGGGTGCCGCCGTAGCGGTACCCCGGTTGCTCGCGCAGGGCCGGCCAGCATTGCGGGCAAATCAGTTGCCATTGGGGTTCCAGGTCTGAGCACACCCGGTACTGGATGGGCCCTGTGCCGCGGCAGCGGTCGCAGCGGAAGGCCTCGGCTACGGCGCTCCGCTGCAGAAGCAGTGCCTCTTCTTCAGCCGTGGAAACGCGCCCGAGCGCGGCATTGCGGTGGGGATAG
>JBDKGF010000161.1:0-3539 GCA_039798305.1 Cyanobacteriota bacterium | reverse complement strand
GAAGTGGCGGCGGTGCGCGGTCTTGAGCTGCATGAGCACGGCCTCGAGGTGGAGGAAGGTCTGCACGTCCGCCGGCGCGAATCGTTCTGATGGAGCTGATCACCAGCCGGCGTAACCCGCTGGTCGGGCTTCTGCGGGCGTTGCATCAACCCAGGGGCAGGCGAGAGCAGGGCCTGGTGCTGCTGGAAGGCACGCATCAGCTGCAGGAGCTGGTGCGGTTGGGGCTCCAGCCCGAGCTGGTGCTGGCGACCCCAGCCTGGGTGGCACGCCACGGCAGCTTGCTGGCGGAGCGTTCCATGCCACTGCAGCCTGTCGGTGATGAGGTGATGGCTGCGGTGGCCACCACCGACCACCCGGATGGTGTCGTGGCCACGTTGCCGCGGGAGGCCCTGCCCATCGCCAACGGTGACGGTGCCTTCGTGCTGGTGCTCGATCAGCTCCAGGATCCCGGCAACCTCGGCACGCTGCTGCGCACGGCCCTTGCTGCCGGTGTGGATGAGGTGTGGCTCGGGGGTGGCGCCGATCCGCTGCAACCCAAGGTGCTCAGGGCCTCTGCGGGTGCTGCCCTGGCGCTGCCGTTGCTGCGCCTGCCTGAGGGCGATGCGCTGCTGCCCCTGCTGCAGCGGGCTACTGCGGCTGGCCGGCACTTGGTGGCCACTGTGGTGGAGCCCGGCGCCCAGCCCTACTGGCAGCTCGACTGGTCCCGTCCCACCGTGCTGATGATGGGTAACGAAGGGGCGGGCCTGCATCCGCAGCTGGCGGCCCTGGCCACCCATCGGGTCACCATTCCCCACAGCGCCGCGGTGGAATCGCTGAACGTGGCGGTGGCAGCCGCGCCACTGCTTCTCGAGCGCTGGCGCCATGGCCTGAACGCAGCTGCGGGAGCCTGACAGGAGAGAATGCCCGCCAACTGCGCAGGCATCCGGTGAGCGACGGCAGCTTCGATTTTGATGTGATCGTCATCGGTGCCGGCTATGGCGGCTTCGATGCCGCAAAGCATGCTGCCGATCACGGACTACGCACCGCGATCATCGAAAGCCGCGATATGGGCGGCACCTGCGTGAATCGCGGCTGCGTGCCCTCCAAGGCCCTGCTGGCCGCCAGCGGTCGCGTGCGCGAGCTGGCCGATGCTGAACATCTCAAAGGCTTCGGCATCCATGCGGCGCCGGTGCGTTTCGAGCGCCAGAAAATCGCCGATCACGCCAATCAGCTGGTGGCCACGATCCGCGGCAACCTCACCAAAACCCTTGAGCGCGCTGGCGTCACGATCATTCGCGGCACCGGTCGCCTGGAAGGCCCCCAAAAGGTGGGCGTGCGCGAGATCAATGGTGTGGATCGCGTGCTCAGCGGCCGCGACGTGATCATTGCCACCGGTTCGGATCCCTTTGTGCCGCCCGGCATCGAAACCGACGGCCGCACCGTGTTCACCAGCGATGAGGCCGTGAGCCTGGAGTGGCTGCCTCGCTGGCTGGCGATCATCGGCAGCGGCTACATCGGCCTGGAGTTCGCCGACGTGTACACAGCCCTCGGCTGTGAAGTGACGATGATCGAGGCCCTCGATCGGGTGATGCCAACCTTCGATCCCGATATCGCCAAGATCGCCGCCCGCAACCTGATCGACGGCCGCGACATCGATGCCCGCTCCGGCGTGCTGGCGAAATCGATCAAGCCCGGTGCCCCCGTTCAGATCGAACTGGTGGACATGCAGACCCGCGAGCCGGTGGAAACCCTCGAAGTGGATGCGGTGCTGGTGGCCACCGGCCGCGTGCCCAGCAGCAAGGGCCTCAACCTCGAGGCCTGTGGCATCGAAACCAACCGCGGCTTCATCCCCGTGGACGGCCAGCTGCGGGTGCTGGTGAACGGCGCTCCTGTGCCCCACCTCTGGGCTGTGGGCGATGTCACCGGAAAGATGATGCTGGCCCACACCGCTGCTGCTCAGGGCACCGTGGCGGTGGACAACATCTTGGGTCACCCCCGTGCCATCGATTACCGCTCGATTCCGGCCGCCACCTTTACTCACCCCGAGATCAGTTCGGTGGGCCTGAGTGAAGCCGATGCCAAGGAGCTGGCCGCCAAGGATGGCTTTGAACTGGGCAGTGTGCGCAGCTACTTCAAGGCCAACTCCAAGGCCCTGGCCGAGCTCGAGAGCGATGGCCTGATGAAGTTGCTGTTCAACAAGAGCACTGGTGAGGTGCTCGGTGCCCATATCTATGGCCTGCATGCGGCGGATCTGATTCAGGAGATCGCGAACGCCGTGGCCCGCCGCCAGACCGTGAAGCAACTGGCCAATGAGGTGCACACCCACCCCACCCTGAGCGAAGTGGTGGAAGTGGCGTACAAGCAGGCCGCCATGGCCGTGGGAGCCTGAAGGTATGGAGATCCGTCGCCGGCCGCCCAATCCCAAGGTGAAGGTGGCGCACCTCGAATACGCCATTCCCCATGAGGAGAGCGAACCGCGCAACATCCTCGAGAAGATCGTGTGGGAGAAGGATCGTGAGGTAGCTGTCGCCCGCGAGCGCGTCAGCCTCGATCAGCTCAAGAAGCAGGTATCCGAACTCCCTGCCCCTCGCGATTTTCTTGCGGCACTCAAAGCGGCCTGCCGCAAACCGGCCGTGATCGCTGAGGTGAAGAAAGCCAGCCCCAGCAAAGGGGTGATCCGCGAGGATTTCGATCCCGAGGCGATTGCCCGCGGCTACGCAGCCGGCGGGGCGAGCTGTCTCTCGGTGCTCACGGATAAACAGTTTTTCCAGGGCGGCTTCGAGGTGCTGGTACAAGTGCGCCAGGTTGTGGATCTGCCGCTGCTCTGTAAAGACTTCATCCTGAGTCCCTATCAGCTGTATCAGGCCCGGGCGGCTGGCGCCGATGCTGCGCTGCTGATTGCCGCCATCCTCACCGATGCGGACATGGCCTACCTGCTCAAGGTGGCTCGCGCCCTGGGTCTCACCGTGCTGGTGGAGGTGCATGACGCGGCGGAGCTCGAGCGAGTTTTGGCCCTCGATGGGGTGCAATTGATCGGCATCAACAACCGCGATCTCGCCACCTTCCACACGGATCTGGCAACCACCGAAGCCCTCACGGAGCGCTACGGCGAGCAGATTCGCGCCAAGGGGTGCCTGCTGGTGAGTGAATCCGGGCTGTTCACGCGCGACGATCTTGACCGCGTGCAGAGCGCTGGCGCCGATGCGGTGCTCGTGGGCGAATCACTGATGCGCCAGCCGGATGTGACCACTGCCCTTGAGACGCTCATCAACGGCTGAGCAGCGATTGCTCCATCAGCATCAGTCCATGAAAAAAGCCCGGCTGGTTGGCCGGCCGGGCTTGCTGAACTGATTCGGTTGATCGGGGCTGCTGAAACCAGCAGCCCTTCGATCACACCTTGCGGGAGTAAAACTCGACCACCAGCAGTTCGTTGATTTCAAGGGCGACCCACTCGCGCTCGCACTTGCTGATCACCTTGGCGGTGAGCTTGTTCTTGTCGAGCTCGAGGTGAGGCGGGATGTTGGCCAGACCGGGGAATTCCAGGTTGCCTTCAGCCAGCT
>JBDKGF010000160.1:0-2592 GCA_039798305.1 Cyanobacteriota bacterium | reverse complement strand
GTCCATTCCTGGGTGCTTGGCCGGCCTGGCAGCAGCTGCTCGCTGATCAGTGGCAAGCGGCAGCGGCCGGGCGATTCTGGCGCTGGTTGCATCACCCCCTGCAGGGGCGCCTCAGCGAGCGCTACCTGCGCCATCTCGCCGCTGTGTTGGGCGCGCCGGCTTGGGCGACCCCTTATCAGGATGTGTCCGAGGTCCTGGCCGAAACACTGGAGGCTGAGGCGATGCTCGCTCCACTCACCCTGGCCCCCAATCGCCTCAGTGAATCCCTCAGGATGGAGGCAACGGCAGGATCGGTTCAGGTGCTGCCCCCCTTGCTCCACCATCCCGCCGTGCGCGAATTCCTGCTGGCCAGCCTGGAGGCCCTGCCATGAGCGCTGAGGCGGTGCCCATCGGCAAGGTGTTTCTGGTGGGTGCCGGCCCTGGCGATCCCGACTTGCTCACCGTGAAGGCCCACCGGTTGCTCAGCAGCTGTGATGCGCTCGTCTACGACTCCCTGGTGCCCCGGGAAGTGCTGGCGTTGGTGCCTGAAGCTGCGGAAAAGCACTTTGTGGGAAAGCGCCGCGGTCACCATTCCGTGCCGCAGCCCTCAACGAACGCTGTGCTTGTGGAGCTGGCGAGTCGTCACCGCTGTGTGGTGCGGCTCAAGGGGGGCGATCCGTTTCTGTTCGGGCGGGGTGGTGAAGAAGCCGCCCACCTCGATCGTCATGGCGTGGCCGTGGAGGTGGTGCCCGGTGTGACCGCTGGCATCGCCGCCCCGGCCTATGTGGGGATCCCGGTGACCCACCGCCGCGCCGGCAGTTCCGTCACCTTCGTGACCGGCCATGAGGAGATCGATAAGGCCCGCCCCAGCGTGGACTGGCGTGCCCTGGCCCGCAGCAGTGATGGGCTGGTGATCTACATGGGTTTGCACAACCTGCCGCACATCTGCGAAGAGTTGATTGCCGGCGGGCTGGATCCGGCCACCCCCGCCGCTGCAGTGCAGCAGGGCACGGTGCGTGGCCAGCGCTCGGTGATTGCTGATCTGGCTGGTCTGGCCGTGGCGGTTCGTCAGGCTGAGCTGGCCTCGCCGTCCATCGTGGTGATCGGTGAGGTGGTGAATCAGCGCGTGGAACGCTGTGCGCCGGAGCCGGCGGCCGTGGAGATGCCGATTCCCCTCAAGCTCGACTAGCGGCTGCCCGCATGGGCCGGCGCGGTGCACCCAGGTGCAGTCGCTGCAGGCTCCAGCGCCGCAGTGGCGCCTTGGTTTGCTCCTGCAGCCAGGCATCGTCCAGGGCCAGCAGGGTGGCTCGGTCCTGGACGTCGTGCCCGCCATAGAGCAGGGCGGTGATGCGCTCAGCAGCGATGTCGAGATTGGCCACCTCTTGCCAGAGCCGCTCACTGCTCTGCGGATCAGCCCGGCGGAACTGGGCATCGGCCAGCTGCTGGGCGAGCAGGAGAACAAGCGCTTGCTGTTTACGGGCCGCGAAGCCGCTGGGGCTCAGGCCCGGTTTGTTGTTGCAGCTGCTGAAGGGAGCCTTCATCACAGCGGTGCGTAGATGTAGTCAACGCTACGCAATCAAAAACCACCTGGCGTACTGGTCTGTGGAAAGTTTGGTTGCGTAGTGCTGCGAACCTTTACGGGCGTGGCTTCGCGGTTGATTGGCTGAACACATGTCGCCGCCGATGACCGCACTGCCGCTTCAGCAGGATGCCCTGCAACGGGAAAGCCGATCACAGGAGCCCACAGACCGGGCTCCGATGTTTGAACTGATTCCCTACGAGAAGTTCCGCGATACCCCTGCGGTTCGCTTCTTTGATATCACCGTTGCCGAGTCCAATGCTCGTGATCTGGTGATCCATAGCGGTCCGGCGGTGAGTCCGCCCGATGAGGAGAACACCGGGGCCTGGCAGTTTTATCTGCACCCCCAACAAGAGGACAACCTGCTAGCGCTCCACGGGGTCCGCACCTTCTATCTGGTGAACTTCGGCTGGAATTACCCGTATCACATTGTGCGGTTGGAAACCGGTGGCGACATCCTGCGGATCCCGCCGGGCACCTTCCACCGCTCCGTTTCCGACCCTGATGGGTCGGTGGTGCTCAACCAGGCCGTGCGCGAAGAGGGCGCCAGTGTTGTGCGCGAGTTCCGCGTCTACAACAGCCGCCTGATCCCACGGTTGTTTGCCACCACCTTCAAGACAGCGCCACTACCGAAGCTGCACGGCGTCAGCTGGTAGTGCGCTGTTTCAGGCCTGTTCGCGGTGCCGAGGCATGGGGATCACGTCGCGCTGATTGAAGCGCTCGCAAACGGCATAGGCAGCGGGCAGGTTGGCGACCCGTTGCCAGGCGCCGTCGACCTCGTCGTGATGCACCACATAGCCGCCGCCTCCATCGCGGGCGATGCGACATCCATCACCAGTGAGGCCAACAAGGTGCAGCTGCCCGCCCATGGATCGGCTCCGTACTGATCTGGTTCTAGATCTGAACTAGGCGGGCTGACATGTGTGTTTTTGCCGACGCAATCAATCTTGAGACTCAGGAAAAAAACCTGAAGACCTGACCGGATTGGCTTTCGATTTGGCGGGGATCAAAGCCGCAAATCCAGGGTGCTGCAA
>JBDKGF010000159.1:0-2623 GCA_039798305.1 Cyanobacteriota bacterium | reverse complement strand
GCCTGCCTGCGGTGGTGCTGCTGCTTTCTTTGGGCCGGGTGGTGGGCCAGGCGGGCTTGCATCTGGTCCAGCCGTAAACGCTTTGGGCTGGCCTCGAGCCGCTGGTGGGCTTGGTGGTGAGCCTGGTGCTGTTCGATGGCGGCCTCAACCTGCGGCTGGCGGGCAAGGAACTCCAGCGCACCGTGATCCAGTTGGTGCTGGTGCGGCTGGTGATGGGCCTGGTGGGTGGTGCCGTTCTTGCCCATCTCTTGGCGGGTCTGAGCTGGCCTCTGGCCTGGGTGTTCGGGGCGATCGCGCTGGCCACAGGCCCCACGGTGATCTCGCCGATGGTGAAGCAGATGCGGCTGCAGAGCGGCCTGGCCCGTGTGCTGGATGCGGAGGGATTGATCCTTGAGCCCACGGCGGCGGTGCTGGCCTTGCTGCTGCTCCAGCTCGCCCTCGGGGATCTCTCCCATTGGCAGGACGTAGCGAGCCTGTTGGTGTTGCGCCTGGGCGGGGGTGCCCTGCTCGGGGCCTTGGCGGGCTGGGTGTTGGTGCTGGTGCTTGAGCGATTGCCCCAGGAGGCGGAGGGCCTGCAGCTGCAGGTGTCGCTCGGGGTGCTGTTCCTGGTGGTGGCTGGTACGCAAACGCTCCTGCCGGAGGCGGGTTTTCCCGCCGCGGTGATGGCCGGTGTGGTGGTGGGGTTGCGCCTCGATCAGCAGGCCAGCCGCCTCGATGAGCTGATCGCCCAGCTGGCGCAGCTGGCGATCACGGTGTTGTTTCCGCTTTTGGCGGCCGACCTCTCCTGGAGTGAGCTCAGCCCGCTGGGCTGGGGTGGTGTGGCCTGCGTGTTTGCCCTGATGCTCTACCGCTGGGTGGTGGTGCAGTTCGCCGGCCTTGGCCTCAGTTATCTGCGCTGGCCTGACAAGTTGATGCTCAGCTGGGTGGCACCGCGCGGCATCGTGACCGCCGCTGTGGCCAGCCTGTTTGCCCTGGAGCTGGAGGCGGCCGGTGTGCAGGGAGCAGGGGCCCTCAAGGGACTGGTGTTTCTCACGATCCTGCTCACCGTTGTGGTGCAGGGCTTCAGTGCACCGCTGCTCGCCCAGAAACTTGGTCTGGTGGAGCCGGAAGCTCCTTCAGAGACTGCGCTCGATGCGGCCGCGAGCCTCGCCGCTGGGTTGCAGCAGCAGCCAGGTGGTGAGCAGGTCGGGACCCTGAAGACTGCCGAGTAGGGCCGCCCGCAGGGTTTTCATCAGCACGCCTTTCTTCACGCCGGCGGCGGCGACGGCTTCGCTCAGCAAGGCTTGGGCCGTATCAGCCGTGAGTGCACCTTCAGGTAGCCGTTCCAGCAGGGCTTGCAGGGCAGGTCGGGCCCCATCGCTCTCCAACTGCTTCTGCGCGTCGGCGTTCAGTTCAGGGCGCTCAAAGAAGGGACGGGCCTGCTCGATGCCGTCCTGCAGGGTGACCAGCGATGGACCGATCAGAGCCGACAGCTCCTGAAGCCAATTGGACGAGGCACCTTCCACCGCCCACCCTTGGGCGCTCCAGAGGGGCAGCAGCTGGGCCAGCAACTGCTCGGGCCCCTGCTCATGCAGCACCTGGCGGTTGAGCCCGTTGAGCGTGTCCCAGTCGAAGCGGGCGCCTGCCTTGTTCACCCGATCAAAATCAAACGCCGCTGCGGCCTGCTCGAGGGTGAAGCGCTCCCCCATGCCTTCCGGCGGCGACCAGCCCAGCAGCGTCATGTAGTTGGCCAGCGCTTCGGCCGTGTAGCCCTGGGAGCGGAAGTCGCTCACCGAGGTGACGCCATCGCGCTTGGAGAGCTTCTTGCCCTCCTTATTGAGGATCAGCGGTGTGTGAGCGAACACCGGTGCCGGAGCGCCGAGGGCTTCGTAGAGCAGCAGCTGCTTGGCGGTGTTGGCGATGTGGTCTTCGCCGCGGATCACGTGGGTGATCGCCATGGCGGCGTCGTCCACCACCACCACGAGGTTGTAGAGCGGATCGCCGATCTGATCTGCGGGAGCCCGGCGGGCGATCACCATGTCGCCGCCCAGGTCGGCGCCAGCCCAGCGCATCTCACCACGCACCAGGTCGGTCCAGGTGATCACCGCCTCATCGTCGATGCGGAAGCGGATCGTGGCTTCACGCCCTTCGGCGATGTAGGCCTGCTCCTGCTCGGGGCTGAGGTTGCGATGGCGGTTGTCGTAGCGGGGGGCGCGGTTTTCGGCGGCCTGCCGCTCGCGCATCTCGGTGAGCTCGGCTTCGCTGGCGTAGCAGCGGTAGGCCTTGCCGCACTCGAGTAGCTGCTGGATGGCGGCGCGGTGCTCAGCGATGCGCTCGCTTTGCACAACCGGTTCACCGTCCCAGTTGAGCCCCAGCCATTGCAGGCCTTCGAGGATGTTGGCGGTGTATTCGGGCTTGCTGCGCTCTTTGTCGGTGTCCTCAATGCGCAGCAGGAACTGACCCCCCTGGCGCCGTGCAAACAGCCAGTTGAACACTGCCGTGCGGGCCGTGCCGATGTGAAGAGTGCCGGTGGGGCTGGGGGCGAGACGCACACGTACCGCCGCTCCAGTTGTCACCACTGGTCTTGTCCTCTGATGAGATGGAACGGGACTGACGGGGCTCGAACCCGCAACTTCCGCCGTGA
>JBDKGF010000158.1:0-6648 GCA_039798305.1 Cyanobacteriota bacterium | reverse complement strand
GGCCGGTGCACTTAAAGCACGCGAGCAGGTCGGAATCGAGGGGAACGTAATCAGGAGTCCAATACGTGTCGCGGTACTCCTTAACCCCAGCGTCGTACTTCTTAGCCATGGAGAATCTCCGATTGGGTCGAGGGAAATGAGTCAGAGGATGGAACGGCCCTCAGGGGCGCGTTTCAGGCCTCAGTCCTTCGAACCAACGAAGCCGGCGCTGCTGTTCAGAGCAGGCTCAACTTCACGGTGGGGACGGGCAATGATGTGTGCGGCAACCAGGCCATCACCCACGCGCTCGCAGGCATCGGCGCCGGCACGGACGGCAGCGTTCACAGCGCCGGTTTCGCCACGGACGAGCACGGTCACATAACCGCCGCCCACGAATTCACGGCCGACCAGGCGCACTTCGGCGGCCTTGGTCATGGCGTCAGCGGCTTCGATCGCGGGGACCAGACCCCGGGTCTCGATCATGCCGAGGGCGATGCCCATGGTTTCGTTAGCCATTACCTGCTCCTGGAGGAGGGGTGGAATGTTCGCCTGCAACCTTGCTCGGCAGCCGAACCTCCCGTCAAGCCATTTGGGTTGTCTTCACGATCACCGTCTTCATTGCTACCGATAAGGGCGGCTGATCAGTGCATCACAAAACTTTGGAGATGCTTCTCGCCTTGCCGCCGCCCAGGCGCCAAACCGTCGTTCCGGGCACGGTTTTGCGCCGTCTCAGAGGGGATCCGCATCCGAGACGAAGCCCACGCCGCCGTAGTACCCCAGCAGTGGCCGCAGTGAGGCGCGCAGCGGCTCGAGCAACTCCGGCGTGCAGAACACGATCACATGGGCGTTGGCCCCCAGGCCGCTGAATTCCATGTTCTCGGACACGGCCCCCCGCGGCCCCCGGCCGGTGACGTGGCGCATCACGGTGTACCCGCTGCAGCCGGCGCGATCGATCGCCTGGAGCACCGGATCCAGCTCGCGTTCGCTCAGGATCAGATCCACCCGCTTCATGGCAGCAGCCGATTCACCAGGGCCATATAGAGAGGTATACCCACCACGATGTTGAAGGGGAAGGTGAGCCCCAGCGCCGTGGAGATGTAGAAGCTGGGGTTGGCTTCCGGCACCGTCATCCGCATCGCTGCCGGCACGGCGATGTACGAGGCGCTGGCACAGAGCACCACGAACAACAGGGCGTTGCCGGCCTCCAGGCCCAGCCCCCGGGCGATCAGGCCACCCAGCACGGCGTTGAACAGGGGCATCCCCAGGGAGAAGCCGATCAGGAAGGCGCCGGCCTCGCGCAGATCCCGCAGCCGTTGTGCCGCCACGATGCCCATATCGAGCAGAAAGAAGCTCAGCGCTCCGTAGAAGAGCTTGTCGGTGAAGGGCAGCATCTTCTCGGCTCCCTGGGGGTTGTTGGCTGCGGTGAGCACGCCCACCAGCAGGCTTCCCACCAGCAGAAACACCGATCCGTTGAGCAGGGCCTCCTTCAGCACAGCCCCCCAGCGCATGGTCTGGGCTGCTTCGGCACCTGCCGGCACAGCCAGCTTCACCAGCAGCAGGCCCACGATGATCGCGGGTGATTCCATCAGCGCCAGGGCGGCCACCATGAAGCCGTCGTGGTGCAGCCCAAGCGTGTCGAGAAAGCTTTCTGCCGTGATGAAGGTGACGGCGCTGATCGAGCCGTAGGTGGCAGCGATCGCGGCCGCGTTGAAGCCATCCAGCTTCCAGCGCAGCAGCGCAAAGCTGTACACCGGCACCAGCAGCGACATCAGCACCGCGGCGGCGATGGTGACCAGCACGGGGCCACCCACGCCCGAGTGCTGCAGCTCAAGCCCCCCCTTGAAGCCAATGGCCAGCAGGAGATAGAGCGAGAACAGCTTGGGCAGCGGCGCCGGAATCTCCAGGTCGGAGCCCAGCAGCACGGCCAGAACCCCCAGGAAGAAAAACAGAACCGGAGGGGTGAGCAGGTTCTGCAGGATCAGGCTTGTGTCCACCGCCGCGCTGCTGCAGCTCTTCACGCTAGGTGGCTGATCGGCCACTGTTTGCGCACGCACACACGGCTACCGCGGCCGGTTGTGGCTGGCGGAAACCGTTCTTACGGTTGAGGGGAGGCAGGAACCCCTGGAGCTTGTTCGGGGGGTGGAATGTTCAACCCGTCCCTGCCTCCCCCACAATCCGCAGGTGCTCGCCGGGTCACAATGGGCCCCCACACACGGCTCAGGCCCTGATGCGCCCCTCCACCACCCGGCCGTTGCTGGTGATTGCCAGCGGCAACGCGTACAAGGTGGCCGAGATCAGCGCCATGCTTGATGCCGTGGATCTGGAGGTGTGCCGGCAGCCTGAGGGCCTCGAGATCGAGGAAACCGGCAGCACCTATCTGGAGAATGCCCGGCTGAAAGCCAGCGAGGTGGCCAGGCTCACGGGGCAGTGGTCGTTGGCGGATGATTCCGGCCTGGAAGTGGATGCCCTGGGCGGTGCCCCCGGGCTCTATTCGGCCCGCTACGCCCCCACCGACCACGAGCGCATCCACCGGCTGCTGCAGGAACTGGGCGGTACCCCGTATCGCAGCGCCAGTTTCAACAGCGCCATGGTGCTGGCGGATCCTGAGGGCCAGGTGGTGCTGGAGGCCCAGGGCATCTGCCGCGGCGAGATCCTCACCGCCCCCGAAGGCCATGGCGGCGGCTACGACCCGATCTTCTGGGTGCGCGAAGCCGGCATGACCTACGCCCAGATGGGCCAGCACCTCAAAGACAAGCTGGGATCCCGCGGCAAGGCAGCCCGCGCCCTGGCTCCGGGGCTGAAGCAGCTGCTGGGCCTGGCCTGATTCAGCGAGCCCGGCGGTTGATCTGCTCCACCGAGCGCATCGCGGCGGCGGCGGCTTCGTTCACATCCCCTTCCCAGCCGGCCAGGGTGAGGCGGCCAAAGGCGCCCACGGCCTTCACATCCACCACGGTGATGTTGCTGGCTTTCTCGGCTTCGTTGGCTGCCAGCAGCACGTAACCGGCCGGTTCGGTTTCGAGGATGTACATGCTCATCCCGGCCTGGATCATCGAACCGCGGCGGTTCTGGCGGTTGATCAGCACCGCATGGTCGGGCGTGATGGCGCGGATCACCTCGGTCCAGGTGACGCTGCAGCGGCTGCGTTGCTCCACGCTGCTGCCGATCGCCTCGAGCACCACATCACCGGAGTGGAGCACGTTGCTCTGATCGTGGTGATAGAGCGCCAGCGAACCGAAGGCCCGCTCCACGATCATCTGGCCGAGGCGCACGGTGCTCGCCTTCAGAGCGATGTCGGTGACACGGTGCACGGCCATGCCGGGCGACACCTCCAGCCACAGGCAGGCGTCGCCGGGGATCGGCAGAAAGCCCTGGCTCACCGTTCCCATGTAGGCCGCCAGCTGCGGCTGCAGGGAATCGAGGAACACATAGGTACGCAGCTCGATCGACTCGACAGCGCTGGCCTGGCTCACCAGCCGCGCTTCGCTGTCGGTGGTGATCACGCAGCTGGCGGCCGAGGGATGCAGCTCGTCGAGAGGGGTGCCGCTGCCGCTGAAGCCCAGGTTGGTGCCGGTGATCTGCACACCGGAGGAGCGTCGCCTTGGGATCCGCTGCGGCAAGGCGAAGGCTGCTCTCAAATGCGGCGCGATCTTACCGCCCGGAATCAACGGCAGGCCTGCTCACTTGCGCACCGCGTTGCAGCCGGTACCGTCCGGCCATCTCCGCAGAAGAGCCCGTGGCTGCCAAGCGTTCCGCCTCCGCCGCCTCCCCCAAGCCCATGCAGGAGGGCGCTGATCTCAACGCCGAGCAGGCTCTGGCCCTGGTGGGCATGGGCCTGATGCAGAAGATGGCCGCCGGCGGCGAGCTGCCCTGGATGTGGAACGCAGCTGAGGATGGCGGCAGTTGTGATGTGGCTGCTCTGCGTCAGCGTCTGGAGCTCACGCAGTTGGCGCTTCAGACCGGTGCTCCGCTGAGCACCGCGGAGGTGACTTACCTGATGGGTGCCCGCCCGGGCAACGCCGAGGTGGAGCGCGGTGGTCTGCGGGCCCGCCGCGTCAGCCGCAATGTGTGGAAGCTGAGTGAAGCCCGCGGCAGCGAGCGCCGGGGTGAAGTGGCGCAGTTCAGCAGCTTCAACGACGGCCGCCGCCGCTTTGCCTAGTGCGGTTCAGGGCAGCTCGCCGCCTCTGCTGATCTCCCGGTCCCAGGCGGCGATCAGGTGCTCCTTGAGCAGGGTGGCCTGGCCCAGGGCCAGATCCAGGCCGCCCCAGCAGTTCACCAGGGCCACCGGGATCGGCATGGCATTGCAGTCGAGCTCAAACGACTGAATCGTGTCGTCGTCGTCGACGAGCACGGTGATCGAAAACTGCAGCAGTCCCTGCGGCCAGGGATGCAGCGTCACGGTGGTGATGTCGCCGATGGCGGAGCAGCCCACATCGATGGTCCACCACGGTCCGCCAGGCCCCTCCGGCCAGTGGCGCTCGGGCTGGTCGATCTTGGGCCAGCCCCGCAGCACCAATTGCTGAAGCAGCTCGTGAAGGGTGGCGCGCATCGGCCCTCCCGCTGCCGCGTTGGCTCTGTCATGGCACCAGCACCGCCGTGACGGCAAGGGGGCAAAGCCAGCACAGCGGTGCATCCTGGGTGCAGATCTCACCCAGCCGTTGCTGATCAACGTTGCCAGGCGCTTGCTGGGCAAGCCCCTGCCCCGCAGCCAGTCGGATTCGGAGAAGCTGCCCAGCTTCGAAGCGCTGCCGATCCTCAGCTCCGATGCGCTCTCTTCCGTGGCTTACGCCACAGAAGCGGCCCTTGGAGTGCTTGTTCTTGCCGGCAGCCGTGCGCTGGAGCTGTCGCTGCCGATCACCGGCGCCATCGTGCTGCTGATCGGCATCGTGGTGCTCTCCTACCGGCAGACGATTGAGGCCTACCCGCAGGGCGGTGGTTCCTACGTGGTGGCGCGGGAGAACCTCGGCACCTGGCCCAGCCTGATTGCGGCGGCTTCGCTGCTGGTGGATTACACCCTCACCGCAGCGGTGAGCCTGATGGCCGGCACCCAGGCCCTCTCCTCACTGCTGCCGGCCCTGCTGCCCTACGAAACACCGATCGCCCTGCTGCTGCTGGTGCTGGTGGGCTGGGCCAACCTGCGCGGCGTGAAGGAGGCGGGCCGGGCCTTCGCCATTCCCACCTATGCCTTTGTGGTGATGGTGGTGCTGCTGGCGCTGTTCGGCCTGCAGAACCTGGTGTTCGCCCATGGCTTCACGCCAGATCCGCCGCCGATGGTGCGGGCGATGGAGCCCCTGGGGTTGTTTTTGATCCTGCGGGCTTTCAGTTCCGGCTGCTCCGCCATGACCGGCATCGAGGCGATCGCCAACGGCGTGAAGGTGTTCCGCGAGCCGGCCGCCAAACGCGCCCAGCGCACGATGCTCGTGATGGGCGTGATGCTCAGCCTGATGTTCCTGGTGGTGAGCGGGCTGGGCTGGCTCTATGGCGTGGCCCCCGATCCCGATCGCACCGTGCTGGCCCAGATCGGCATTCGGGTGTTCGGCGATGGCAGCCCGCTCTTCTGGGCGCTGCAGATCAGCACGCTGCTGATCCTCGCTTTGGCCGCCAACACCGCCTTTGCCGGTTTCCCCCGCCTGGCGGCGATGCTGGCGCAGGATCGCTTCCTGCCGCGCCAGATGGCCTGGATCGGCGATCGGCTGGTGTTCCAGAACGGCATCGCCGTGCTGCTGGTGGCGGCGGCGCTGGTGATCCTGGTGTGCCGCGGCGATACCACCGTGGCGGTGAACCTCTACGCCCTGGGTGTGTTCAGTGCCTTCACCCTGTCGCAGGCGGGGATGGTGGTGCGCTGGTGGCGGCTGCGCGGCCAGGGCTGGCTGGGGCGGCTGCTGATGAATGCCCTCGGGTCTCTCACCACCTTCGTGGTGCTGGTGGTGATCGTCGTGAGCAAATTCGATGAGGGGGCCTGGACGGTGGTGATCGCCATCCCCCTGCTGGTGTGGATGCTCGCCCGCATCCGGCACCGGTACAACAGCGTGTACCGGGCGATCACCCTCAATCCCGGTGAAGATCGCAGCCTGCGCCTGCCCGTGCGCCGTGATCCGGTGGGCAACACCAGCCTGGTGTGGGTGCCTTCGCTCAGTCGCCCGAGCCTGGCTGCCCTCCGCTACGCCACCACCGTGTCGGATCGGGTGGTGGCGGTGTGGGTGTTGGCGGAGGGCGATGACCCTGCCGCGATCCGCAGCCAGTGGCAGCTGTGCGTGGGTGATCCCGAACCCGAGGGCTTGGAGCTGGTGCTGCTGGAGAGCCCTTTCGCCTCGCTGGTGGATCCCTTTGCCGAGTTCGTGGCCGAGGAGGAGCAGCGCCACCCCGGCAGCACCTTCACGATCGTGATGCCGATGGCCATCCCCCGCTACCGCTTCGATGGGCTGCTGCTCAATCAGCGGGGCTTGAACATGCGCCGCTCGCTGGATGCACGCCGCAATCGCGTGTTCACCCTGGTGCGTTACTACCTGCCGGCCTGAAGCCGGTCGGCACTGATCAGCCGGTCTTGCGCTTCCGATTAATAACGCCTTTGGGACACCACACCCATCGGCACCCTGCCACTCACTAACTTGCCGGGACCTTGTACGTCCCTCCAGTGTCCTGGCTTGGAACGGTCTGGCTGGTGCCCCTCTA
>JBDKGF010000157.1:0-3216 GCA_039798305.1 Cyanobacteriota bacterium | reverse complement strand
GGGCTGCCTGCTCCGGCTGGGGCAGCAGCAGTTGCAGGTAGGTGAAGCCGGGGTCGTGGGTGCGGGCATGCAGGGTGGTGTGGTTCCAGCACAGCTCCCGCAGCGGGATGCAACGGCTCTGCCCCTGGGGCGCCTCCCACACCAGCTGCCCCCCCAGGCGCGGCAGCAGCGCATCCAGCGCCAGCCGTGCATCAGGGGCAGCCAGGATCAACAGGCGGTGCCCCGATGCCGTGGCAGGGGGGCAGCCCTTTGGCCAGGGCATCCATTGCGCCACGGGCCCCTCCAAGGCACAGAGGGCGTTCAGCAGCAGGGCCGTGTTGGGCAACTGCTGCGCCGCCGCCAGGGCCTGCTCCCATGACGGGAACTCCAGCACCCACTGCTGCCAGGGGACGGCAACCGCACTGGCCATGGTGGCGCTGGTGATGATGCCGTTGCAGCCATAGGCGTGGTTGATGGCCTGGGCTTCCGCAGCACCGAGCTGCAGCAGCCGCGGCGTGGGTTCGAGTGTCACGATCTCGAGCCCGAGCAGATGACCTGGATCTCGCAGGAATCCCCAGCGCAGCGAGCCGATCCCGCTGGAGCCGCCCGCCAGATACCCCGCCAGGCTGGCGCTGCGCACGGTGCTGGGCAGCAGCCGCAGCTCCCGGCCCTGCGCCTGCAGCTGCTGCTCCAGATCCGCCAGCAGAATCCCCGCCTCCGCCGTAAACACACCGCTGGCGGGATCGAACTGCTGGAGGCGGTTCATGGCGCTGAGCTCCAGCACCAGACCACCGGCCAGGGGCGTGGCCTGGCCGTAATTACCGGTGCCGGCACCGCGCAGGGTGAGGCTCACGCCGTGGCGCGCGCAGGCCGCCGCCACCGACAGCACCTGTTCCGCGTTCATGGCCCGTACCCCAAGCTGCGCCCGCAGCCCGTGGAGCAGCGGCTGCAGCACCGGTGAATACACAAAGGCATCCGCCGCGAGCTGCTCGAGCTCTCCGCTGCTGCGCAATGGCATCAGACCGGCAGCGCACAGATCAGCGGTCAGCTGCTCCAGCTGCTGCGCCGTGGCCGGGTGCGGGAGGGGCTGCGGCAGGGCGCTGGGCAGCAGCGAAGCCATCAAGTGATCAGGAGGGTATTGAGGCATCCAGCCTGGCAAGGGCCGGCGAGGGCTGCTGTGTGGGCGCCACCGGCAGCCACTCGCCACAGCGCAGCACCCGCCGCTGGGGCGGACGAGCCAGCAGCTCACTCCAGCTGGTGGCGCTGGTGATCACGAGATCAGCCGGTGCTCCCCGGCGCACGATCCCATCCCAGTCCAGGCCAAGCATGCGCGACGGCGCCGTGGTGAACGGGGTCAATCCCTGGCGCTGCCAGGGAGGGCAGTGGCAAACGCGGCTGGCCAGGCGCAACAGCTCGATGGGGTCAAAATCGCTGCCGGGATCCCAGGGGTCCTGCACGTTGTCGCCGCCCACAGCCACCAGCACGCCGGCACGTTGCAGCTGCCGCACCGGCGCCAGGGGCCGCTGCGGCAGATCTTCCTCCCCTCGCCGCCCGAGCAGCCAGAGGTTGGTGGTGGGCAGTGCCACCACCTCCACCTGCGCGTGCGCCAGCCGCTCCGCCAGCCGCTGCTGCGCCGCGGAGGGCAACAGCCCCATGCTGCTGGCATGACTGCAGGTGATCGGCAGCTCGGGGCGCCGGCGTTCCAGCTGCTCCAGCAGCAGGCTCACACCCTGGCCGGGGGCCGCGCCGCTCTCGTCCACGTGCAGATCGATGCCGCAGCCGAGCTCCTCGGCCAACTGGAGCATCCCCTGCAAGGCCTGACGGTCCCGCCGCGCACGCGGATAGGGCGGCCCGAGCACACCCCCCAACAGGCCACCGGCCTGCGCCACCCGCTCCGCCCAGGCCCGGCCTGCCTGAGTGCTCCAGTAGCTGACGGGCACTAGGGCCACCAGCTGCAGCTCCACCCGCCCGCGCCACTGCTGCTGCAGCTCCAGCAACGCCTCCCAGCTGGGTAACGCTCCAGGCCCGCCACTGTCGATGTGGCTGCGGATGGCACGCAGGCCATAGCGCCAGGCCTGGTCCAGGGCGCATTCCGCCCGCTGAGACACCTGCTCCAGCGTGCGCTGCTCGCCCTCGCGCAGGTTCACGCTCAGAGCAGCGGCCATCTGGCCACTGCGATTGGGGTGCTGCGCCCAGCTGAAGGCCTTATCGAGATGGGCATGGGCCTCCACCAGCGGCGTGAGCGCCAGGGGTAAGCCCTGCTGCGGCGAGGCCAGAGGCCGGATCGCCGCCACGCGGCCCGCCTGCAGCTCGAGCTGCACCGACACCAAGCCATCGGCATCCCCGCAGGGCAGATCGTGCTGACAGGGATCCAGCAACAGGCGCGGCAGCTGCAGCTTGAGGCTGCCGGGTCCAGGCAGATCAGGCTTCATCGCGGCCGGCCTGCAGCATCACCAACTGCCCCGCCACCCCGAGCGTGAGAATCCGATACCGGGGCAGACGCAGACCGGGCAGCAGGGTCTGGCCACCGAGCTGGGTGCTGTAGAGGCTGAAAACACCGGCATTGAGGCGCCGGCTCCCCTGCAGAGCCAGCTGGCCCAGCACGGCCTGTTGCCCCAGCACCAGCTCGGAGCAGTTCTGAATCAGCAGCCGCGCCACCATGGGCAGACCGCCCTGATCGCAGAGCTCCTCGGCAGCCAGACGCGCGAGCCGCTCACCGGCGAACGCCTCGAAATCCTGTTCATCGGGGTTGGTGGCCACCAGGGCTCCCCCCAGCGCCACGGCCGCGAGACACCAGCCCCATGGCCTGCCCGGCCCGCCAAGCCGCTCCATTCAAGGCTGCAACACGCATTGATAGGATCGCGCAGCCCTGGCGGGCGTAGCCAAGTGGTTAAGGCACCGGATTGTGGTTCCGGCATTCGGGGGTTCAAGTCCCCTCGTCCGCCCCTGCTCGAAACCCCCATCACTCTCTGAGTGGTGGGGGTTTCCCCTTTCTGACCACAGGCCTCGACTACGGAGCCGCAGGCGATGCGAGCAGAGTCGCCAGCAGACGCTCCCCCCCGTGGCGCACCGGGTCAACCGCCGGTAATCCGGTGAGCGCCGTGATCTGCCGGGCTTCGCGCTCCGCCTGGGCCGCATCGAGCAAGGCGGTGTTCAGCGCGATGGCCCGCACCCGCGGCCGCAGCCCATCGGGCCGGCCGGGGGCTGCCGCCGTGGCGATTCCGCCGCTGCCGGAGC
>JBDKGF010000156.1:0-2807 GCA_039798305.1 Cyanobacteriota bacterium | reverse complement strand
GGTACTGCCCGCCCATCGCGCCCTCGGTCGCCATCTGGCGGCGCTGGAGCTGCCCGCGATCTTCGCCGTGAACCCCGCCCCGGATGCGGAGGCCCTCAACGATGTCGCCAAGGCGGCCCTGGCCCTGGAGATCCCCCTGGAGCTCTCGGCCGATGGCAACGCCAGCGCCCAGGAGCTGGCCCAGGCCTTTGCCGGCAGCGATCGCTGCCGGGTGCTGCAACAGCAGCTGCGCGAACCGCTCAAGCCCGTCACCTTCAGCAACGAAGCAGGCGCCAATGCCCTGGCCGGCGAAGCGGTGGCCCTGGCGCCCTGGTGCTGCCCCGGCCTGCACTACGCCGATCTCTGGAACCAGCACGTGCTCAGCCTGCTGCTGAGCGAAGGGAAGGACCGGCCCTCGGTGCGCCACAAAACGCGGGTCGACATCGCCGGTGACAGCAGCCACGGTCTGATCGACTGGCCGCTGATGCCCCCCAGCCAGATCCAGCCCCTGGAGGAGGGCCGCAGCACGGCACTGCTGCATCGCATCAATGGCCGTTGCCGTTTCGCCGCGGAACTGCAGGCCGATGCCCTGGCGATGGCCCAGGCGCGCCAGGCGGAACCGCTGGTGGGCCAGACCCTCACCGGTGTGATCAGCGGTGTGCAGAGCTACGGCTTCTTCGTGGAGGTGCCCCCCTCCCAGGTGGAGGGCCTAGTGCACGTGAGCTCCCTCAAGGACGATTGGTACGAGTACCGCTCCCGCCAGAACCGGCTGGTGGGCCGCAAGAACCGCCGCACCTACATGCTCGGTGACGCGGTGGAGGTGACCATCCAGAAGGTGGATGTGCTGCGCCACCAGATCGATCTGGCGGTGGTCCTGCCGGAGGGCTACGAGGAATACGTGCCCGACAGCGACAACGACACCCACCACGACCACGAGTCCAGCGGCGACGCTGGCGAGGAGTGATCGATTGAGCAACGCTCAAGGCCGAGATCCAATCGTTCTGGCGATCTCCGGTGCCAGCGCCCAGCCCCTGGCTGAGCGGGCCCTGCAGCTGCTGCTGCAGGGCGAGGAACGGGTTGAACTGGTGGTGAGCCGCGGGGCGATCGGCGTATGGCAGGCAGAACTGGGCGTGCGCGTGCCCAGCGAGCCCGAAGCCCAGGAGCAGTTCTGGAGAGAGCGCACGGGCTGCCGAACCGGATCCCTGCGTTGCCACCGCTGGAACGATCAGGCCACCGGCATCGCCAGTGGCAGCTACCGCACCCGAGGGATGGTGATCCTGCCCTGCTCCATGGGAGCGGTGGGGCGCATTGCCTCCGGCGTGGCCACCGATCTGCTCGAGCGCTGCGCCGATGTGCACCTCAAAGAAGGCCGACCGCTGGTGATCTGTCCGCGGGAGACACCCTGGAACCTGGTGCATCTGCGCAACCTCACCGCCTTGGCGGAAGCCGGAGCCCGCATTGCTCCGCCAGTGCCCGCCTGGTACCACCAACCCAAGAGCATCGAGGAGATGGTGGACTTTCTGGTGATCAGGGTGTTCGATTGCCTCGGCTATGACCTGGGCAATCTGCAGCGCTGGAGCGGCCCGATTCAGCCCTGAGCCCCCGCCCCCTTGATCGTGCTGCAACGCATCCTGCTGCTGCCGCTGCTCTCCCCCCTGC
This sequence comes from Cyanobacteriota bacterium, assembly GCA_039798305.1. Classification (GTDB taxonomy): domain Bacteria; phylum Cyanobacteriota; class Cyanobacteriia; order PCC-6307; family Cyanobiaceae; genus Vulcanococcus. Next base: position 1,169 of record JBDKGF010000156.1, on the reverse strand, counting down.
TGGCGGTGCTGCTGGTGGCGGCGATCAATCCCAAACCAGCGCTCAGCGTGCGCCTGCTGACCTGGAGTTCCCCCGCCTGGCCCCTGGGAGGTTGGCTGGCTGCCGCCAGCGGCCTGGGAGCAGCGATGAGCGCAGGCGGCGCAGCGCTGGCCTTGCAGGGGCAGCCGTCTGCCACTGCAGCGCGCCGTCAGGTGCGACGGCGCCGCGAAGCAACGGGCAACCAGGAACGCGAGCAAAGCAACCTGGAGGACCACTGGGATCAGCCGGCAGCTGCCCCTGCGCGGCCTTCAGCCACTTGGGCCGGTCCGCCCCGCAGCGCCGGAGAGCCTGCACCCACGGTGTCGGTGCCCTTTCGCGTGATCCGCAAGGGATCGGCCACCACCAGCACCCCTGCGACAGCAGCCCCGCCGGCTGCCAGCAGTGATGCCAACGACTGGAACACACCACTCAGCGAGGACTGGTGATCCCTAAAGTTCGGCTGCGTCTTCCACGAGGCCTGCGACGGTGACCGATTCCGCCCAGCCCGCCCAGAGCAAGCCGGCTGAAGCGGCCGCTGCCAAGCCGGCCAAACCCCCAGCACCGGAGGACAAGCCCTTCGCCGACTTCGTTCCCAACCTGCTGATCCCGGCGATCGCCAAGGAAATCGAGGCTTACGGGGGCCCCAGCTGTGAACTGCGCTTCGAGCAGGGTGCCATGCCCGTGGTGGGTAGCCCCTGCTGGATGGTGATCGGCGAACTACCCCAGGCACGTCGTTTCTGGCTGTGTTTCACCAGCGATGCGATCAGTTCGGCCAAAACCATCGCCGTGGCTGAAGCCGGCGCCGAGCCGAGCCTGCTGGAGTCATTCCTGATCGATGAGAAGAAGACGACCCTGGCGCTGCTGGTGTCGCGCCTGGTGCAGCGGCTCAACGGCCAGAAATGGCTGGGAGCCAACTAGGGGCACCAGGTGAGCGACAAACCTCGAGGCCCAGCTCTCAGTTCCAGCTGGTGAAGCTGAGCCTCGGCGCTGCCTCAGGTCCCCCTACGATGAACTACCCGTCCAAGTTGCATCCCGATGGTGCCTCCCGCCGTTGCCACGCCCGATACCGCAACAGCCATCGGCACTCCCGACGCGCCGGCGATCAAGGATCCGGTGAAGGACACGATCCTCACACCGCGCTTCTACACCAC
>JBDKGF010000155.1:0-6812 GCA_039798305.1 Cyanobacteriota bacterium | reverse complement strand
CACGTCACGCTGCTGTTCGATGAGATCGATACCGGCGTGAGCGGCCGCGTCAGCGGTGCGATGGCTGCCTTGCTGCAGCGGTTGGCACAGCAGCGCCAGGTGTTGTGCGTCACCCACCAACCCGTTGTGGCCGCGGCCGCTGACCATCACTTCCGTGTGATCAAGCAAGTGCGTCAGGGCGTGACCCACACCCAGGTGTCCCACCTGCGGGACACTCAGGCCCGCCAGGCCGAACTGGCAGAGCTGGCTGGTGGTGATTCCGGCGAGACCCGCAGCTATGCCGCCAGCCTGCTCAAGCGGGCTGGGTAGCGGTGAGGTGGTCAGGAGAACGGACGACCCGCGGCCCACAAACGGCGGCGGCCTGGAGTGAGCGCAGTCAGGCCCTCATGCGTTTCTGGGCCCGTTGCCTCTTCATCACGACCAGGACTTGACCCTGCGGGCGCCCGTAGACTCCTCGATTCCCGAGCCGCCTGGATGCCCCGCGCCCTCGCCAAGAGCGTGAACGAGAAAGCGGCCCTGCAGGCGCTGAATGGCGGTTCCCTCGAGGATGTGATCCGGGTGCGGGGTGCCCGCCAGCACAACCTCAAGAACGTCGACGTCACCGTTCCGCGCAACAAGCTGGTGGTGTTCACCGGCGTCAGTGGCAGCGGTAAGAGTTCGCTCGCTTTTGACACGATCTTTGCGGAAGGTCAGCGCCGTTACGTCGAGAGCTTGTCGGCGTACGCGCGGCAATTCCTCGGGCAGGTCGACAAGCCCGATGTGGATGCGATCGAGGGGCTCTCGCCGGCGATCTCGATCGATCAGAAATCCACCAGCCATAACCCCCGCTCCACGGTGGGCACGGTTACGGAGATTCAGGACTACCTGCGCCTGCTGTTCGGCCGTGCCGGTGAGCCCCACTGCCCGGAGTGCGACCGCTCGATCCGGCCCCAGTCGATCGACGAGATGGTCGATCAGATCCTCAAGTTGCCCGAGGGCACCCGTTATCAGCTGCTCGCGCCAGTGGTGCGCGGCAAGAAGGGCACCCACGTGAAGCTGCTGAGCGGCCTGGTGGCGGAAGGCTTCGCCCGGGTGCGCATCAACGGTGAAGTGCGCGAGCTCGCCGACAACATTGAGCTCGACAAAAACCACGCCCACAACATCGAGGTGGTGGTGGATCGCCTCGTGTCGCGCGAAGGCATTCAGGAGCGGCTCACTGATTCACTGCGCACCTCGCTCAAGCGCGGCGACGGCCTCGCCCTGGTGGAAGTGGTGCCCAAGGCGGATGAGGAGCTGCCGGAGGGCGTGGAGCGGGAGCGGCTCTACTCCGAAAACTTCGCCTGCCCGGTGCACGGCGCCGTGATGGAGGAGCTGTCGCCTCGGCTGTTCTCCTTCAACAGCCCCTATGGCGCCTGCCCTGATTGCCACGGTATCGGCCATCTGCGCCAGTTCACGATGGAGCGGGTGATCCCCGATCCCTCCCAGCCGGTGTATGCCGCCGTGGCTCCCTGGGCAGAGAAGGACAACGCCTACTACTTCTCCCTGCTCTATTCGGTGGGTGAGGCCTTCGGCTTCGAGATCAAGACCCCCTGGAACGAGCTCACAGCAGAGCAGCACGAGGTGTTGCTGCACGGTTCCAAGGAGCCGATTCCGATCCAGGCCGACAGCCGCTACCGCAAATCGCAGACCTATCTGCGGCCCTTTGAAGGCATCCTGCCGATCCTCGAGCGCCAGCTGCGCGATGCCAGCGGCGAATCCATGCGCCAGAAGCTGGAGAAGTTTCTGGAACTGGTGCCCTGCGCCAGTTGCGATGGACTGCGCCTCAAACCCGAAGCCCTGGCGGTGCGGGTGGGGCCCTACCGCATCCACGAGCTCACCAGCAGCAGCGTGGGCGAAAGCCTGCGGCGGATTGAGCAGTTGATGGGTGTGGGCGCCCATGAAGGCGATGAGCCCTTGCTGAGTCCGCGTCAGATCCAGATCGGCGATCTGGTGCTGCGGGAGATCCGCATGCGCCTGAAGTTTTTGCTGGATGTGGGGCTCGACTACCTCAGCCTCGATCGCCCGGCGATGACGCTCTCCGGTGGCGAAGCCCAGCGCATCCGCCTGGCCACCCAGATCGGCGCCGGCCTCACCGGCGTGCTTTACGTGCTCGATGAACCGAGCATTGGTTTGCACCAGCGCGATAACGACCGGCTGCTCAACACCCTGATCAAGCTGCGCGATCTGGGCAACACCCTGATCGTGGTGGAGCACGACGAAGACACGATCCGCGCGGCTGATCACATCGTGGACATTGGCCCCGGCGCCGGCGTGCACGGCGGCCACATCGTGGCGGAGGGAGACTTCAACGCCCTGATCAGCGCCGAAGATTCGCTCACTGGTGCCTATCTGAGCGGCCGCCGCTCGATTCCTACTCCCGCCGAACGGCGCGATACCGGCTCCCGCAAGCTCACCCTGGTGGGTTGCGAACGCAACAACCTCTCCGGTTTCGATGTGGAGTTCCCGCTCGGCCGGCTGGTGTGTGTGACCGGCGTGAGCGGCAGCGGCAAGAGCACGATGGTGAACGAACTGCTCCACCCGGCGCTGGAGCACAAGCTCGGCATGAAGGTGCCATTCCCCTCCGGCGTGAAGGAGCTCAAGGGGATCAAAGCGATCGACAAGGTGATCGTGATCGACCAATCACCGATCGGCCGCACCCCCCGCTCGAATCCCGCCACCTACACGGGCGCGTTCGATCCGATCCGTCAGGTGTTTGCCGCCACCGTGGAGGCCAAAGCCCGCGGCTATCAGGTGGGTCAGTTCAGCTTCAACGTGAAAGGCGGCCGCTGCGAGGCCTGCAGCGGTCAGGGCGTGAACGTGATCGAGATGAACTTCCTGCCCGATGTCTACGTGCAGTGCGACGTGTGCAAAGGCGCCCGCTACAACCGTGAGACGTTGCAGGTGAAATACAAGGGCTTCACCATCGCCGACGTGCTCGAGATGACGGTGGAGCAGGCCTGCGAGGTGTTCTCCGCTATTCCCCAGGCGGCAGATCGTCTGCGCACCCTGGTGGATGTGGGCCTCGGCTACGTGAAGTTGGGCCAGCCGGCGCCAACCCTTTCAGGCGGAGAAGCCCAACGGGTAAAGCTCGCCACTGAACTCTCCAAACGCGCCACCGGCAAAACGCTTTATCTGATCGATGAACCCACCACGGGCCTCAGTTTTTATGACGTTCACAAGCTGATGGATGTCATCCAAAGACTGGTAGATAAGGGCAATTCTGTGCTCGTGATTGAGCACAATCTCGACGTCATCAGGTGCTCCGATTGGATCATTGATCTCGGTCCTGATGGCGGAGATAAAGGCGGTGAGATTGTGGTGACGGGAACCCCTGAAGAGGTTGCCGCTCATCCCACATCTCATACGGCGCGTTACCTCAAGCAGGTGTTGGAGCAACATCCGCCGCAGCCTGTGGCGGCCTGACGCTCGCCCAACGCCTGCACCCGGCCCAGAGATCAGGGAGCTGAAGCTGCAGCCCAAGACCATTCGGACGTACCAGAGAGGCGTCGGGGCTGAGCACGGAGTTTTCCGGGAGGCACAAGCCACTGCAACTGTTGTCTGTGCAGAGACCACGTGTTTCCAGCGACGTCAGTCCACCATGACAACTGAGCCAACGGCACAGACGGTCACGAATGAGCAGGTGAATGCCATCCGCGATGAAGACAGCTGGCAGAGTTCGTTCCTTCCTCAGCTCAGCAGCGGCACCAGTTCAGCCACAGCTTCGTTGCCGCCCAGCCCCAGGGGCTGACCGCTGCCGGTGTCGTCCTCGGCCTGGAGTTCAGCCGTATCCAGCCGCAGGTTGCGGCCATCGCTCAGCACGGCGGCCACCACGGTGCAATGGTCCTCGCGCAGGTCGATCAGCTGATCGCCCCGCTGGGCGAAGCGCACGCCGATCTGGCCCAGATCGCCGCGCTGGCAGCGGCGCAGGCTGCTCACCGCCAGGCGCTTGAGCTGGCCGCCGCGGCTGGCCAGGAGCACGGAGCCATCGGCAGCCACGCCGGCCGCGCCCACCACCGCCTCGCCCGGGAGCAGCCGCAACAGCACCGGACCCTGCGCATTGCGACCCATCACCGGCAGGTTGGCCTCATTCACCGCCAGGCGCAGCACACGGCCGGTGGAGCTGCCCACCACCAGCTCCTGGCCCTCCCGGCAGAGCACCACCCGCTGCAGGGTCACGCCGCCCTTGAGCTTGAGCACTGAAGCGGCGCGGCCGGAGAGCTCCTGGAAGTCTTCAATCGGCAGGCGCTTGAAGCGGCCATCGCTGCTGAGCAGGCCCACGCTCGTGCCCTCGGCATCAGCCCCACCGGGCAGTGGCAGCAGTTGCACCACCCGCTCACCATTCATGCCTTCCGGCAGGAATTTCTCGAGGGTGCCTGGTTGCTGGCCGGCGAATTCCCAGCGCAGCAGTGCCACCCGGCCTGCATCGGTGAAGGCGAGCAGTGCCGGCTTTTCGCTGATGGGCAGGATCAGGCGCGCCGGTGAGGGGTTGTCGCCCAGGGGAGTCGGTTCATCCAGATGCAGCCGGCCCAGCAGCTGCGGACCTACCACCTTCACTTGACCATCGGCCTGGATCACCAGGCGGCCATCGCTGCTCAGGCCCTCAAAGGCTCGCTGGCGCAGCAGTTCGGTGTTGGGGCGTTGGGCGGCGGTGCGTTGGGCCACCAGTTCATCGCCCCCTTCCACCAGGCGGGTACGGCGCGGCGTGGCGAAGCGTTTTTTGAGCGCCTTGAACTCGGCCACCATCGCGTCGAGCAGGGCCGGCCGCTCATCCAGCAGGTGGCGCAGGCGCGCCCGCTCCTGGCGGAGGTCGTCGGCCTCCTTGCGCAGGCTTTCCTGCTCCAGGCCCGTGAGCCGGCGCAGGGGCATCGCCAGCACGGCATCGGCCTGGCGCTCGCTCAGATCGAGATGCACCTGCAGGCTCGCTTTGGCGCTGGCGGCGTCGGGGGCGGCGGTGATCATCTCGATCACCTTGGGCAGGGCATTGAGGGCGGTGATCAGACCCTCCACCACCTCCAGGCGATCCTCCGTGCGCTTGAGCGCATGGCGGGTGCGCCGGATCAGGGTGAGTTCGCGGTATTCGAGAAATTCCTGCAGCAGCTGGCGCAGGGTGAGCTGGATCGGTTTGCCATGCACCAGCGCCAGCAGGATCGCGCCGTAGTTGCTCTGCAGGGCGGTGCGGCGCTGCAGTTCGCCGAGCACCGCTTCGGGGTTGGCGTCGCGGCGGAGTTCCACCACCACGCGCATGCCTTCGCGGTCGGATTCGTCGCGGATGTCGGCGATGCCGTTGATCTTGCCCTCGTTCACCTGCTCGGCGAGCTTTTCAATCCAGCCGGCTTTGCTGAGCTGGTACGGCAACTCGGTGATCACCACGGCGCCGCGCTTGTGGCGACCCTTGCCGGGCTGCACTTCCTCGATATGGGCCACACCCCGCATCGGGATGCTGCCGCGGCCGTACAGATAGGTGTCGCGTACGCCACTGCCGATCAGCACCTCACCGCCGGTGGGGAAGTCGGGCCCGGGCACCAGCTCGAGCAGCTTCTCGTCGCTCAGATCGGGCTTGCGCACCAGGGCGATCAGGGCATCCACCACTTCGCCCAGGTTGTGGGGCGGGATGTTCGTGGCCATGCCCACGGCGATGCCCGTGCAGCCGTTGAGGATCAGGAACGGCAGTTGGGCCGGCAGCACCGTGGGCTCCTGTTGGGAGCCATCGAAGTTGGGGGCGAAATCAACGGTGTCGTCGCCGATTTCATCCAGCATCGCCTCATTGGCGATCGGCGCCAGCCGCGTTTCGGTGTAACGCATGGCGGCCGGTGGGTCATCGTCCACCGAACCGAAATTGCCGTGGCCATCCAGCAGCGGGTTGCGGCTGGCGAAGGTCTGCACCAGCCTCACCAGGGCGTCGTAGACCGCCTGATCGCCGTGGGGGTGGTATTTGCCGAGCACGTCGCCCACCACGCGGGCGCACTTGCGATAGGGGCGATCCGGGGTGAGCCCCAGCTCGTGCATCGCGTAGAGGATGCGGCGCTGCACCGGCTTGAGGCCGTCGCGGGCATCGGGCAGGGCCCGGCCCACGATCACGCTCATCGCGTATTCGAGGTAGGAGCGCTGCATCTCCAGGTGCAGCTCGATCGGCTGGATGCGCCGATCGTCGGATGGGTCCGGCAGCGTCTGATCGGGGCGCGCCTTGGGCATCCGTGGCTCAGGCCGGGGGGCTGAAAGTGGCGCTCAGCCTACAGATCACGCGCTTATTCGTCGCTCAGGTCGTCATTGCCCCCAGCGTTGGCCTGGGCGCGCTCCACATCGGCCTTCAGCACCGGTTGCGTGAGCAGCTGGGCTGCCGCGCTGCGCAGCCTCGGGCCCCAGAGCTGCTCCTTCTGCCAGCTGTCGAGCACGTAATTCGGATCCTCGGCCAGGGCCTTGGCCGCCAGCTCCAGGCTTTCGGGGTTGCCAGGGTTCTTGATGTTCAGGGCAGCCGCCAGGGCGAGGTTGGGTTCTGCGGCGGGTTTGATCTCCAGAACGCGGCGCCAGCGCCGGATCGCTTCAACGTCCTTGTTCTGTTCGTAGAGCACCAGGGCCTGGTTGTTGATCGCTTCCCAGAAATCGCCCCGCAGTTTCGATGCCCGCTCGAACGCTCCCAGGGCATCACCCGGTTTGTTCATCAGGATGAAGGCGTTGCCGAGATCGAAGTAGGCACCGGCGTTGTTGCTGTCGAGCTTCAGGCCCTGGCGGATCAGCTCAGCGGCTTCTGAGGGGCGCCCATCCTTGAGGGCCAGGGAGCCCTGGGCGAACAGGAT
>JBDKGF010000154.1:0-3356 GCA_039798305.1 Cyanobacteriota bacterium | reverse complement strand
CCACCACCACCAGGCCCAGGCGGGCGAACTGCACCGGGTCTTCCAACAGCGCATGGGTCCCCACGAGCATCTTGAGCGTGCCGTTCGCCAGATCAGCCAGCAGCTCCCGCCGTCGCCGGGCGGGGGTGGAGCCGGTGAGCAGGGCGCAGCTCACGTGCAACTGCGGCAGCCATTCACAGAGCTTGCGGTAGTGCTGCTCAGCCAGCACCTCGGTGGGAGCCATCAGCGCCCCCTGGCAGCCGGCCTCGATGGCGGTGAGCAGCGCGGCAATCGCCACCACGGTCTTGCCGCTCCCCACATCGCCCTGCACCAGCCGCGCCATCGGCTGCTCCCGCTCCAGCTCGGCGCGGATCTCCGCCAGCACCCGTTGCTGGGCGCCGGTAAGGGGGAAGGGCAGCAGCTCCAGAAACGCCGTCAGCAGGTTGCCGTTGGGGTGATGCAGAGCCGGGGCAGGGCGACTGGTGAGCTGGCGGCGACGCTGCAGCAGACCGAGCTGGAGGAACAGAAATTCGTCGAACACCAGGCGCCGCCGCGCACTGGCCAGGCTGTCCCGGTTGCTGGGGGCGTGGATCTGGGTGAGCGCTGTCGCCAGATCCACCAGCTGCTCCTGCTGCTGCAAACGCTGTGGCAGGGGATCCGGCCAGCGCTGTGCGGCGGCCAGCAGAGGCCGCACCAGGGCGCGCAGCCGATCAGCCGTGAGCCCCTCCGTGAGGCCATACACCGGCAGCAGCCGGCCGATCTGCTCGCTCTGCACCGGTGCATTGGGGCTCGCCAGCACCTCCATCAGCGGGTCCTGAAAGGCCGGGCCATAGGGCGTCTCCTTCACCAGACCGCTCACGGCCACCGTTGCGCCTGCGGGGTATTGCCGCTGCTGGGCCTTCAGCCAGGCCGGAGAGCTGAAGCGTTTACCGGCAAAGAACTTGGAGATGCGGATGCGGCCGGTGGGATCCACCAGCTGCAGCTCCAGGATCGAGAGGTTGGGGTTGCGGGGGCTGGTGAAGCTGTGGCTGCGGCGCACCGTGGCCACGATCGTGGCGGTGCGCCCTGGCTCCAGGGCCGCAATCCGCACCAGGTTTGAATAATCGAGATAGTCGCGCGGGTAGTAACGCACCAGATCCCGTGCCACCCAGAGATCCAGGGCCGCGAGACGGGCGGCACTCTTGGGACCAACGCCCTTGATCTCACTGAGCGGGGTTTGCGGACTGATCACACCAGCCGCGCCGCTGGGCAACGGGGCGTCGGGCACCAGGCGCAGGCGCGGCGCTGAGACCGGCAGCACCGGCGCATGGGCTCGCTGGAGCTCATGCAGGGTCTGACGGGTGCGGCAGACCAGGGCCTGGCGGCGAGCCTGGCTGAGCTCCCCGTAGCTCTCAAACTGTTCGGCGAGCTGGTTCAGCCGTTGCTGTTGATGCGCCGGCAGAGGATGCGGCACCTGGCGCAGGGTGCGGCTCAGAAAGGCTTGAAAGGGTTCACGCCGGCCCTGCAGATTGCCGAAACCGTGATCGGCTTCCAGCTGTAGCCCCTGCTGCAGGGGCCGCAGCCAGCCCTGAAGGCTCAGGAGTGCTCCGCCGCCGGTTTCAGGTTGTGGGCATGGTCCTGATACCACTGATGTTCAGCCTCGAGGGCACTCAGCCGACGCTGCCAGCTGCGGTAGCGCTTGGCCATTGTGCGCAATGCGCGGCGGCGCTGCTCCAGGCGCTTGCGACAGGTGCGCAGCCGCGGCTGTTCGTATTCCAGATCGGAACAGCGCAGCAGCAGGGTGAGCACCTCGGTGGGGGCATTGGGGCCGAGCACCTGGCCCAGCGGCAGGGGCAGGCGCAACAGATTCGCGGGAGCCGGCAGGGCCTCCACCTGACCATCAAGCACCGCATCCAACAGGTTCATCGGCAGCAGACCCTGTGCCAACCCCAGCCGCAGCATCTCCACGTTGATCGCATGGGAGAGGTTGCGCAGTCGCCGGCGCAGGGCCCGATCGAAATGGGTCCACCAGCGCAGCTGCAGCAACGGATCGCGGGGAAGCGTGGTGGCCGTGACCCGTGTATCAAGGTCGGGGGGAGCAGCCAGCAGCATGGACGCCTCAGCAGCGGGATCGGAGTCCTGCTCGGGCGATGCCTCAGCGGCCGTCTGAAACAACGACTGCAGCAACGCCTGTTCCGAGGAGGGAGGCTCCGCTGAGGGATCAGCGGATGGTTCTTCTGCAACAGGTACCTGCTCTGCAGGCTGGGGGGAGACCAGGCCGGGCAGACCCCGATCAAACAGATCAGCCGAAACCGGCAGATCCAGGCTGAGATGCACCGAACCGCTGGAGCGAGGGTCGGCAGGAGCTGCTACGCGCTTGTCGTCATCCGCGCCGGTTTCACCCGCTCCGCTGCTCTCGCCATTGAGGAAGGCCTCAAGCATGCGCTGCTGCTGGGTGCGCTGGCGGCGATGCTCACGGCGCTGCTGCTGAGCGGCCAGACCGATCACCTGCTCCACCGTGAGCAACGTGCCCGTGCGTTGCACCAACTCCTGCAGCCGTTGTTGAAAGGCCTGGCGGCGCTCCGGCGGCAACTGGTTGTAGCGCTCGGGCACCACCTGGGTGGCCAGATGAAAACAGGCCTGCTGCACGGCATGCAGCAGGCCTTCACGCAGAACCTGGAGATAGAGAGCCAGGTCGCGATAGAGCTCCGGTGCCAGCTCCTCCTGCTGCTGCAGGAGGAGATCGATCTGGCGCTGGGCCTCGTCGCGCATCAGGCAGCCTGCATCGCAGCCACTTCAGCCGCGAAGTCCATCTTCTGCACCTCGATGCCCTCACCCAGGGTGAAGCGCACGAAACGGCGCACCTGGATGTTCTCGCCCACCTTGCCGGCCACCTGCTTCACCATCTCCTCAACGGTCATGGTGCTGTCCTTGATGTAGGCCTGATCGAGCAGGGCCATCTCCTTGAGGCGCTTGCCGATACGGCCGGCCACGATCTTCTCCTTCATCTCATCTTTCTTACCGGCCAGGTCATCGCGACCCATCTCGATCTGCTTCTCGCGCTCGGCCACCTCAGAGGGGATGTCGTCGACCTTCACGTAGTCGACGCTGGGGCAGGCGGCGATCTGCATCGCCACGTTGCGGATCAGCTCCTGGAAGATCTCGCCGCGGGCCACGAAGTCGGTTTCGCAGTTCACTTCCACCAGCACGCCCACGCGGGCGCCGGTGTGGATGTAGCTGCCGATGGCACCTTCAGCAGCCGTACGGCCGGACTTCTTCTCGGCGGAAGCGATGCCCTTCTGGCGCAGCCACTCAACAGCTTTGTCCTTGTCGCCGTTGGTTTCTGCAAGAGCTTTCTTGCAGTCCATCATGCCGGCGCCGGTGACGTCGCGCAGTTC